>JAZQRD010000067.1:0-3780 GCA_045629405.1 Sphingobacterium sp.
ACAACAAAAAGTGTTGTTGTTGCTTTCAATGGCGTTATTGCAGCCTTTACGCAGCTATTTGCATATGGAACAGGGTTTATGACAAATTATATAGATCGTATTTGGCTACACAAAAATACGTCAAAGTAATCATCTACAAAGTAAATTTATCGTGGTATCTATTACGCAATATAATTTAGACAAAATAGAAAATCTATTATTAGATTTGGGCTACAAGGTTCGTTACGAAAAAGGAAATTTCAAGACTGGAGCTTGTGTCATTCAGAATACTAAAATGATTATTGTGAACAAATTCTCCAATTTAGAGATAAAAATCAATTCGTTGATTCTTCTGTTGCGTGAATTTGAAGTGGCTAAAGAAGATTTAGACGAAAAGCAATGGACATTTTATAAGACATTAATTAAAAAAGAAGAGGCTTAGTTTGAAGATTCGATTTTTGGGAACAGGAACTTCGCAAGGTGTGCCCGTCATAGCTTGTGATTGTGAAGTCTGCACCTCATCGGATGTGCATGATAATCGCTTACGTTCTTCTGTTCTGATCGAATTGGATAATGGTCGTAATATTGTAATCGATACAGGTCCTGACTTTCGGTATCAGATGTTGCGAGAAGGTGTTAAGAATCTTGATGCCATATTGATGACGCATTCCCATAAAGATCATATAGCGGGGCTAGACGATGTACGTGCATTCAATTATCAGCAGCAACAAGCCATTTCGATATATTCTAATTCAGCGACTTTAGAAGCGTTACAACGTGAGTTTTATTACGCTTTTTCTGCGATCAAATATCCAGGTGTACCGCAATTGGAGTTAAAAGAAATTCAACCTCTCGATAGTTTTGAAATCTTAGGAACTGAAATTTTACCTTTCGAAGTGTTGCATTACAAAATGCCAGTTTTAGGATTCCGAATAGGAAATTTTGCGTACATTACAGATGCGAAAACAGTAACTCCGGAATCCCGATTGGTTTTACAAGGAGTGGAGGTTTTGGTCGTTAATGCGCTTCAAGAGGAACCACATATTTCACATTTTACATTAGATGAAGCCTTAGAATTTATAGCAGATATAAATCCTACAACAGCTTATCTTACGCACATCAGCCATAGATTCGGTACACACGAATACATACAATCCATTTTACCCCAAAATGTTTTTCCCGCATACGATAGACTGTGTGTAGAAATAAAATAATTTATCGTTAATCAAACCTTTCTTATTTCTAGTTGTTATTACCTAAAACAAATTAATTAACACACTAGGTTCAATTATAAAATTTAGGAATATGGGAAATCTACTTTATTTGATCGCAGTTATATTGGTAATTATATGGGCGATTAGTTTTTTAGGCGGTTATGCAACAGGTGGTATTATTCACATCTTGTTGGTAATTGCAATTATTGTCGTTTTATTACGTGTAATACGAGGTAACGCTTAGCAATAAGACATTAATTGGTATTAAGATACAGTTTGGCTATTTCAAAGTCTTCTGCAAAAGTTAGTTTAATATTTTTATAGCTGCTTTCAATGAGATGAATGGAATAGCCAATTTTTTCAACTACTGAAGCATCATCAGTGAACGTCGGTAATTCAGCTTGCTGATAAGCTTCTTGGATTACTTGTGCAGGAAATGTCTGTGGAGTTTGTATTTGCCACACCGTATCACGATCTATAGCATCATTATCACTTATACTTCCAATTCTAATTGAATTAGTGCTTTTCTGTGCTAATACATTTGATTTTCCTTCAAATGCTAACGCAAATGACTTTTCGATTAAAACCGAATCCACTAATGGTCGGGCAGCATCATGAACTGCTACCGTATTATCTTCATCATAGAAAAAATCAGGGAATCGTGTTTCTAAATAGTTCAATGCATTGCGTACACTTTGAAATCTTGTTTTGCCACCTAATATTAATTCGTGAGGTACGGTGAAATTGTATTGCTCACACAGTTCGTTCCAGTAATCGACCATTTCTGCGTTTATCGCGACGATGATTTTATCGACATAGGGCTCGAAAGCTGAAATTGTATGCATCAATACAGGCTTCTCATTTAAAAGCATAAATTGTTTTGGTAGATTCTTATTCAATCTTGATCCTGATCCTCCTGCAGCAATGATAACAACTCGATTCAACATAGATAGTTACTGATTTATAATTAAAAAAGCGTGATTGAAAACAATCACGCTCAAAAATATTGAAATATTATTAAATTCTTAAATAATCAACATCGCATCACCATAGCTGTAGAATTTGTACTTTTCTTTTACAGCTACCTCATATGCATTCATGACATTTTCATATCCAGCGAATGCTGCAATCATTACTAATAATGTCGATTCAGGTGTATGGAAATTCGTAATCATCGAATTAGCAATACTGAAATCATAAGGAGGGTAGATAAATTTACTCGTCCAGTCAGCAGCTGGTTTCAAACGACGATCTGCAGATACAGCAGACTCGATGGCACGCATAGAAGTAGTTCCTACCGCACACACACGTCTTTTACCATCAATTGCTTTATTTACTATTTTTGCCGCCTCATCAGTGATAATGAATTGCTCAGAATCCATCTTATGCTTGGTCAAGTCTTCAACTTCAACTGTACGGAATGTTCCTAAACCAACGTGAAGCGTGATTTCAGCAAAATCAATACCTTTCAGTTCCAAACGTTTCATTAATTCACGAGAAAAGTGCAAACCTGCAGTAGGAGCAGCAACAGCACCTTCGTTTTTAGCATATATAGTCTGATAGCGGAATTTATCTTCAGGAGTCGCTTTACGTGTAATATATTTAGGAAGTGGAGTTTCGCCCAAAATTTCAATATTACGACGGAATTCTTCGTCTGTACCATCGAATAAGAAACGAATAGTACGTCCTCTCGAAGTTGTATTGTCTACAACCTCCGCTACTAACAAATCATCATCACCAAAATACAATTTATTACCAACACGGATTTTACGAGCAGGATCTACCAAAACATCCCAAAGACGCAATTCTTTATTTAATTCACGTAACAAGAAAACTTCGATAGTAGCACCAGTCTTTTCCTTGTTGCCGTACATACGCGCAGGGAAAACCTTAGTGTTATTCAAAATCATTACATCCTTATCATCAAAATAATCTAGAACGTCTTTGAAAATTTTATGCTCAATTTTACCAGTGTCCTTGTGAAGTACCATTAAACGTGCTTCATCACGGTGTTCTGAAGGTTCGTTAGCTAATAGAGATTCAGGTAAGTTGAATTTAAATTGTGATAATTTCATTTGTATCAGTTTTATGTTTATTCGCCAGCTTACAGGGCTAGCTAAAAGCATACAAAGGTACGCAATTAGAACTATAAAATGCTAATAAGACATAAATATATGATGGTATTATGAGATTTAAACAATCTCCCATCTTTGGGTGTTTTATAACATAGAATAAAAAAAATGAAATTAATTAAAAGATTATGAAAAATAATTGTAATTTAAAATCCAGTAAACAATCAGACTAAACTAATTACATATTTAATTATGACGGACACAAAGAAAGAAGGAATCGCTTCCGATCTTATTACTGAGGAGACCTTAGAAAATATTCAGCACGTAAATAACCCAGTGTTGGATTTACCTACCATTGAAAAAACATATCTACAAGAAGTTAAAAGCGTTACTAAAGAGGGGAATAACTACATTTTCTCCGATGGGAAAGCGCGTATTGAAGTTAAAATAATATCGGATGATATCATCAGGGTACGTTTGGCACCTATAGGCGTTTTCTTAGATGATTTCTCATA
>JAZQRD010000068.1:0-1733 GCA_045629405.1 Sphingobacterium sp.
TACCGATAAAAATAGATTGACGCGTGCTACTTCTGATTTTATCAATAGCCGATTGAAGCTGATATCAGAGGATCTTACCTCTGCAGATAGTAGAGTAGCGGAGTATAAAGACAGAAATAGTTTGGTCGATATGAGCTCCGAAGCACAGCTTTATATGCAAACATCATCCGAGAACGAGAAAAAATTAGTAGAATATGAAACGCAATTGAAGTTGGCGGATATGATGACTTCTTCTATTGCCGATGATTATGTGCTTTTACCTTCTAATCTCGGTTTGAAGGATCTCTCAATCGAAGCGACTATAAAGTCATTTAATGAGCTTATACTTGAACGTGATGATTTACTAAAGTCTGCGACACCTGATAACCCTACCGTTAAGAAAATAGAAGGAAGTATAAGAGATATCAAAGGAAACTTGATGACTTCCTTGACAAATTACCGTCAGGTTTTGCAAGCGAATGTATCTGCTATTGACAACCAACGTAATAAATTTGAAGGTAAATTGTCCCAATTGCCGGGGCAAGAGCGCGATTTTAAAAGTATAGCAAGGCAACAGCAGATTGTAGAGTCCTTATACTTATTTTTGTTGCAAAAACGGGAAGAAACGGAGATTAAAGCATCTGCTACACCAGCGATTTTAAAGGTAATAGATGATGCATACGGCTCTAATATCCCTGTAGCTCCAAGGAAAGCTATTATACTTTTGGGTGCTTTTATATTAGGGTTAATAATTCCATTTGCAGCCTTGTATCTTAAATTTTTACTGGATAATAAGGTGCATTCACGCAGGGATATTGAAGACTATTTCTCTGCTCCTATTTTAGGAGAGATTCCACGTAGTGAGCAAACTTTTATTCTTGATAATGACCGTAGTTCACTAGCGGAGGCCTTTCGAATATTGCGAACGAATATTTCCTTTATGCTTGGTGCAAAGAAAAGTTCAGCGGTTATATTTGTTACTTCTACGACTTCGGGTGAAGGTAAGTCATTTGTGTCCACTAATCTTTCACGTATTTTGTCGATGTCTGGAAAAAAGGTCTTATTGTTAGGAGCTGATATTCGTAGTCCTAAGGTACTGGACTATTTAGGATTGTCCTATTTGCAGCATACCAACATAGGAATTACACAGTATTTGATAAATCCTGAAATGGATATCGAGAATATTATTATCAAAAAGCCCGAATCGTACCAATTTGATATTATATATTCGGGTTATATTGCTCCTAATCCTGCTGAACTATTGATGAATGGCCATTTTGATAGTATTATTGATTATGGTCGTTCGCATTATGATTATGTTATTGTAGATACAGCACCAGTCAGTTTGGTGACGGATACCTTATTGATCGCTGATCAGGCAGATATGACAGTATATGTTTCTAGGGCCAATTATTTAGACAAACGTCTCTTGAATGTACCAAAAGAATTATATGAAAAAGGTAAACTAAAAAATATGGCTGTGGTGATGAATGATGTTGATTTTGCCAAAGGTTATGGTTACGGCTATGGCTATGGTTATGGATACGGCGAGGTCAAGAAGAAAACATTAGCACAAAAGGTAAAAGATTTTTTTAACAGGAAATAACACTTATCCAAACATGGCATAATATTTGGAACTGTAGCGATTTGTAGGGTTCTCACGTTATGCTTATACATTAATTTAAATTAGATGGGTTTTTTTTCAAAATTGTTCGGAGTTGGGGATAAGTCCGAATCTAACATAAGAGAATTGG
>JAZQRD010000069.1:0-2442 GCA_045629405.1 Sphingobacterium sp.
TACTAATAAGCCTAAAATTTTAATTCTATTTTGTTTCATAATAACTTGCTTTTACTATAAGACGATAATAAAACATAAAGGGTTACAGCAGAAAATGAAAATTAGTTGTTATTAACACTATTTAACAAAAGAAGCGTTAACTTTTAATATGCTAACGCTTCTTATATACTAGTGATAACTTATTCCGTAGCCTTCAAAAACGACTCTTTACTGCCTACAATTGGTAAGCTAATGCTTGTTCCATTTAAGTCTATTGTAATTTCTGTTCCTGCTTTTGGCCATAACGTAAATTCTTTATCACTTGAGAAAAGCATTAAACCAATTTGCTTGCCAGCTGGTATAATTTGATCATCGGGCTGCAAATTGAACTTTAAATCATAGAATTTACCCGGCTTTAAAGGAATTCCTTTGGTAATTGACTTATAATTTTGGGGATCTGCCCATCCGCGTGTAATGATGTTATCTGTTATTTTGGATTTTTCATCAGCCGACCAAGGTAGCGCGACCAACCACACAGAGAAATTCGCAGCAGGTTTGCTTGCGGCTAGTTTAACTGATACACTAGCAATACCTGAAATATGTAAATCTTGTTTTAGCACAGGACTTACGTATAATAAACGATTTTCAGATTCTTTAGCCGTTGCCAAATCTTTACCCGAAAAAGTTACATCATCTACCAATACTTCTTTGCTTTTAGTTGTTGGTTTCACCAATTGCAATGTTCCTGCGACATTGCCTCCCTTACCCAAATACAGCTTGACATCTGTAGCTTCGGGGTTAGGATAATCTGCATAAGATGTAGGATTATTTTGTTTTTCATTTTCACGTACAATCCAAGATTTTGGGTCTTTCTCCACTCCATTTTCAATATTAAAAAGAAAACGTGTAAACCATTTGTTCATCATTGCATAAGGAGGTTCGCCTCCGTGTCCACCTTGGTGATAATATATTTGAACAGGTAATCCTTTTGCTCTTGCTTCATTGTAAATACGATAACTATGCTCGGGCATTACATTCCAATCGTTGAAACCGTGCGCCATTAACAAGGCAGCCTTAAAGTTTTTCATCGCATTCAAATAGTCACGACCCGCCCAAAAGGCATTATAATCCCCACTTGCTCTATCTATACCATTTAATATTTCGCCATCCCGATACGTCTTATTATTATAAGCTCTCTTATCTTCTGCCCCACTATGAATAAAATCGTACAATACATCGACGTCCTCACCCAAATAACCTCCTGGACTACGCACCAAACCATTGGAACGGTAATAATGGTAGTAGGAAGTATTTGGCGCAACTGGAATTATCGCCTTCAATCCTTCCACTCCGGTAGTCGCAGCAGCAATTGGAAGCGTGCCGTTGTAGGAAGTTCCGGTCATTCCGACATTGCCCGTACTCCAAAATGCATTTATTTTCTCTTCTCCATCAGGGGTTGTATAGCCATTATCTTTGCCGGAAAGCCATTCAATGACAGCTTTGGGCGCTAAGGATTCATTAATACCGCCTACTGTTGGTGAACCTTGTGATAGACCTGTACCCGGAGAAGAAGAATGTACAACAATAAATCCACGAGGAACCCATGTGCCAATTAAAGTATTTGAAATAATAGGTCTTTTACCTGTTCGCACAACATTTGGGTGCACACGAGGTTTAGGTGGTTTAGTACCAAGTTCATGATTTACGTCCCACATGATGCCGTCTATATCATCTGCTACACCTGCATAATACGGACTTGTTTCGTAGATAACAGGCAACTTCAATTCCTTGTTTTCTGTTTGATAAGGACGTGTAACACTCACATGCATACGATCAAGTTTTCCATCACCATCCGTATCAAATGTAGTTTCTACCCACAAGTCATGGCGTATCCATTTCTTCGCATCCTGAAAAGCAGGTACAATTTGCGCTTGACCATCTTTGAAAAAAGGAGCTGCGCTCGTTGAATCTTGTGTTGCCTGTGCAAAAGATGAAAGACCGAAAACGGTGAATAGAAGCAGTAAGTAGATTGATTTGGAATGTATTTTTATCATAGATTATGTTTTATGACTATTTGTATTATTTCTCGATATGTTTGGCATAGAATTACTATCCGAAGTAAAGGAAATTAATTGTTCGTCACAATGAATTTGTAAAATAATTTTTAAGCCTTATTTTTATTAATTTCGCTTAATGGCAAAATCAAAATCAGCATATTTCTGTCAATCCTGTGGAAATGAATCCCCGAAATGGCTAGGACAATGTCCTTCGTGTAAGCAATGGAATACTTTTGTAGAAGAAGTAGTTGCTCCAGCGTCTTCACGCGTGCCCGAATGGCGTAGTACGACAACTATCGGCTCACCAAAAAGACAGAACAAAGCGGCCATCATTCACGAAATTGTCTACAGTGAAGAGCAGCGCATCATCACACCAGACAAAGAATTTAACCGTGTATTGGGAGGT
>JAZQRD010000070.1:0-6838 GCA_045629405.1 Sphingobacterium sp.
AAATCTCTTACATGCTCCTCTTTGCCAAATAAGTATTGACTCGACCAAGCGACTGTATTACCTTTTTCCAAAGCTTCTCTTATACTCTCTGCCGATCTATCTTTTGCCATCACTAGCGTCATCGTTCTATGGATACCTTCACGTTCGATATCATAGTCATGTGCTATAAGATTGTGGATATCAGTATTTCCAATTATAGTCAAATTACGATCTAGAGCCCAATCTAATGCCTTTTTGTGAAAGCCAAACCCATTAACCACTTCTATTCCATGTAGATTTTTATCTTTATACATTTTCTCTACAAAAGGTATCCATTCATAAGAACCGGCTATTGAAGATGCTTTCCAACCTGGATGATTCCAAAATATAAACGCATTCTGGTCAACTACCGCTTGTATTGCTTTTTCGTCTAATGCATTAGCACGATCAGCTACAAGATTATTATCGTCTTGAATGTACAAAGCATTGAAGTGCCCAGGAGGCGTATCACGTGTTACTTCCGTACCTTTGATTAAGATCAGGTTATGCTCTTTAGCCAAATTTTTTGCTAACTCATATGAGCGCAAATTATTAGGTTTTACATCATCTTTGTATGGAGTGTATTCCACGTGTTCGGTAAATGAAATAGCATCCAAACCTTCTTTCCAAGCTTCCTGTATACGTACATTTGGCCATACATGCCCATCTGTAAAAACAGTATGCATATGAAAGTCACATTTCAGTACCTGTAGCCCATTGACCTGAGGAATATGTATATTCTCCCTTTTCTTTTGATAGCGAAATTGATCCAATCGCATGATACCATCATCTGTTTGCGCTGAAATAGGGTTACTAACAACACTCCCTAATAAGGCTAAAACAACATATAATTTTTTAAATTTCATGGTTATAATTTTTATATAAATTTAGTTAGGTTGTATAATCTTAGTGTTAATTTGACATCATCAATACGCTAATTCTTGACTACTTAATCATTTAAAACCGATGCATACACATCCAAAAAGTTAAATGAGCAAGAATTACAAACAGCAAGTATAAGTTTGGATAGAATAACTTAGCACAAACTAAAAATTATCGGATAGTCATTATTGTTAAAGATGCTATTATTCACGTAACCTTTATCTGAGTAATCCAAATTTTAAATTACGTTAAGAACTTCTATTAATACAGTATATGTAAATATTATATGCTAACCTTACAATTACATAACTAATCTTTCTTAATGATTTACCACCTTTGTATAAAGCCCCAAAAAATTGAATATGAAAAAGCAAGATAATAACTTAGTCAAAGCATCGTATCCTGTATTAGGTATGTCTTGTGCATCATGTGCCGGCTCTGCCGAATCCATTATTCAACAACAGGAAGGTGTAGCTGATGCATCGGTGAATTTTGCAACTGGAGATCTTACGGTATTCTATGATAAGACTATTACGTCTACTGATAAGCTCCAAAAAGCTTTACAAGACGTAGGTTTTGACTTACTTTTAGAAGATCCTAGCACACAACAAGACGCATTAGATGCAATACACCTGGCCAAATTTGAAGACCTAAAATTCAAAACAACCTGGGCCATCATTCTCGCATTTCCAGTATTCATGATTGGTATGTTTTTCATGCATATGCCTTATGCTAATGAAATCATGTTTGTATTTACTACGCCGATAGTAATATGGCTTGGACGCGATTTCTATATTAATGCTTGGAAACAAACAAAGAATCGTACGACCAATATGGATACTTTGGTTGCTCTTAGCACAGGTATCGCCTATGTATTTTCTATATTCAATATGCTAAATGCTGAATTTTGGATTGAGCGTGGATTAGAATCTCATGTGTACTTTGAGGCTGCAGCAGTAATCATAGCGTTCATCTTATTGGGCAAATTATTAGAAGAGCGAGCAAAGAGCAATACATCTACTGCGCTGAAAAAATTGATTGAACTCCAGCCCCATGAAGTCACTATACAACACCCTGACGGTCGGGAAGAAAATATTTCCATCAATCAAGTTCAAACTGGTAACATCATTCGGGTGAAACCTGGCGAAAAAATTGCAGTTGATGGCCATGTTACTTTGGGAGAATCATATGTGGATGAAAGTATGCTCACTGGTGAGCCTATACCTGTGTTCAAATCCCTTGGCGAAAAAGTATATGCCGGTACGCTCAATCAGAAAGGTAGCTTTCTATACCAAGCAAGCATGATCGGCAAAGACACGCTGTTAGCGCATATCATTCGTACTGTCCAAGAAGCGCAAGGAAGTAAAGCTCCCGTCCAACAATTAGTCGACAAGATTGCTAAAATATTCGTACCAACTATCATTGGCATAGCACTACTTACATTTATAATATGGATTATTTTTGGAGGTGACCATGCATTTGTACAAGCAATATTAGCTGCTGTCACGGTGTTGGTTATTGCATGTCCTTGTGCATTAGGATTGGCTACTCCTACTGCTATCATGGTGGGTATTGGTAGAGGTGCGGAAGAGGGCATATTAATCAAAGATGCTGAGAGTTTAGAATTGGCTAAGAAGATTGATACAATCATATTAGACAAGACTGGTACGATCACTGAAGGAAAACCAAAAGTGAGTGATGCTGTATGGTTAAAAAACAACACACAATATCCTGCAATATTATATAGCATAGAGAAACAATCTGAACACCCATTAGCTGATGCAGTCGTCAATTTTTTGAATTTAGAAGATTCTGTTACATTGCATGATTTCAATAGCATCACGGGCAAAGGTGTCATAGCTAAACATGAAGGACAAACCTATTTTGTAGGCAACAAAAAGCTCTTATTAGAGCATAGCATACAAATTTCAGACGCTATTCAACATCAAGCTGAAGAATGGTTGACACAGCGAAAAACGGTTATTTGGTTTGCAAATGAACAAGAAGTATTAGCTATATTCGCTATTACTGATCAGATAAAACCTACATCTACTGAGGCTATATCAGTATTACATGCTATGCATATAGATGTCCATATGCTTACTGGTGATAACGAGGCTACAGCCAGAGCTATTTCTATGCAGACTGGTATTAAACATTATCAGGCTGAAGTTTTGCCATTAGAAAAAGCCGCATTTGTTAAAGAATTACAAGCTAAAGGACACATCGTAGCTATGGTAGGTGATGGTATCAATGATAGTACAGCACTAGCTACTGCCGATGTAAGTATTGCTATGGGTCATGGCTCAGACATCGCTATGGACGTAGCTAAGATGACAATCATCTCATCCGATTTAAATAAAATAGCACAGGCTATACGTTTATCTA
This sequence comes from Sphingobacterium sp., assembly GCA_045629405.1. Classification (GTDB taxonomy): domain Bacteria; phylum Bacteroidota; class Bacteroidia; order Sphingobacteriales; family Sphingobacteriaceae; genus Sphingobacterium. The sequence goes on from JAZQRD010000070.1 coordinate 3,289, forward strand.
AGCAAACAGTATCTACGATACATCAAAATTTGTTTTGGGCATTTATATTTAATATTATTGGTATACCAATTGCCGCAGGCATCTTGTACCCTATCAATGGATTCGTACTGAACCCAATGTTTGCAGGAGCTGCAATGGCTTTGAGTAGTGTATGCGTTGTGTCTAATAGCTTACGCCTAAAGTATAAGAAATAGTATAAACCATTAAAAAAAAAGAGCATTTAACTATGGAAAATATAGAATTAAAATTTAAAACGAACTTGAACTGTGGAGCTTGTGTTTCCAAAGTTAAACCGGCATTAGATGCTGCAGAAAATATTAGTCAATGGCATGCAGATACGAACACACCCGATAAGATCTTGACAGTTACATCATCTGGCATCACAGCAGAGGAAGTCGTTGCAATCATACAAGCTAAAGGATTCAAAATCGAGCTCGCACAAGATTAACGCATATCCTAAAAGATCTTTGAATAAAAACAAAAAGGTCTCCAGTATTGGAGACCTTTTTGTTAAAAGATATAATGGAATCCTATTTCTTAAATCTCAATACCAAATAACCTATAATACCTGCTAATACAGAAGTAAGAAGAATACTCAGCTTTGCCTCAGCAATATATAATGGGTCAGCAAATGATAAGATGGCTATAAAAATTGACATTGTAAAGCCAATACCAGCTAATAAACCTACACCCAAAATATGGAACCAATTAGCACCTTCAGGTAGCGTGCTTATACGCATAGTCTTACAAAGAAATGAGGTCAATAGAATACCAATTGGCTTTCCTAATAATAAGCCAAATGTAATGCCTAATCCTAGGTTTGACGTAAGGCCAGCAACCATCTCACTCTCTAAGGTGATATTCGTATTCGAAAACGCAAATAATGGTATGATTAAGAAATTTACAGGTTTTACGAGTGCATGCTCTAAACGTTCCAATGGAGACTCGACGTCTGTATCATTGGTTGGGATAGTCATCGCTACCAATACACCAGCTATCGTAGCATGTATGCCCGAATGATGGATAAAATACCAAATAAATATACCAGGAATTAAGTACAAATAAGGATTCTGAACGTTCATCTTGTTCATGATAATCAATATCGCCATAAAACCCGCAGCATATGCAAGATTCATAAAGTCTACACCCGAAGAATAAAAGAATGCAATTACTAAAATAGCAATCAAGTCATCTACAATAGCTAGTGCAGCTAAGAATATTTTTAAACTTGAAGGTATTCTGTTGCCTAACAGATTAATCACTGCCAAAGCGAACGCAATATCAGTAGCCATAGGTATTCCCCAACCCGAACTCGTGGTTTGTCCAGCGTTTAAGCTGAAATAGATTATTGCCGGGACGATTGCACCACCTATAGCACATAGTATAGGCAGAGAAGCCTTCTTGGGCGATGACAACTCACCTTCGACGATTTCACGTTTGATTTCTAAGCCTACTAGTAAGAAAAAGATAGCCATCAATCCATCATTAATCCACAAGAGTATGGAATAGTTAAGATGAATACTTTCATTTTCAAATCCAACCTTAAAATCCAACAAATTTTGAAGAGCTGCCGCCAATGGGGTATTGGCAACAATCAAAGATAAAATGACACAGAGGAATAATAAAATACCACCTGCATTACTTGATTTAAAGAAATCTTTAAAAACGTTTAAGTTAATTAAATTAGACATGTTTTAAGTATTAATTCAATCTCAGACTTCTCATGAGATAGATGTAATTTGCGTTAGCGTTTCAATAAAATATACTGTATAACTTACATAAATACAGATAATATTAGCATCATACATAAAGATAGACATCCCTATACATTGCCCTATAAAAATATTTTATAGATTAATTCACTAAAATACGCTTTACAGCCGATAATTACATCACTTTGCTATATTTTTTGCCTCTATAAAATCATTTTGATAAAAATTAGTTAGAAAAAATGCTGATTTGAGAAATTAGTCAAACAAAAATCCATTTAGTTAGAAAAACAGATTAGTATCTTTGCTTCTTAACAAACTGAGGGGCACCCATGATTTATTTCCATATACCATTTTGCAAACAAGCATGCCATTATTGTGATTTTCACTTCAGCACCTCGTTAAAGTATAAGGAGGATATGCTTCAAGCAATGATTATGGAAATAGAAAAACGCTCACATTACCTCGAAGACAAAAATATACACAGCATATACTTTGGCGGGGGAACGCCATCTATATTGGATGCGGAGGATATCATGCGTCTAATAAGTACCGTAGAAAAGCACTTCGAAATAGACAATAACGCTGAGATTACGCTTGAAGCGAATCCCGATGATCTCACTGCTAGCAAAGTCAAATCTCTTCGAGACACACCTATCAATCGCTTTAGTATAGGTATTCAATCCTTCTATGAAGAAGACCTTCTTTGGATGAACAGAGCACACAATGCGACAGAAGCCGATTCTTCTATCAAGCGGGTACAAGATGCAGGCTTCGAAAATATTACTTGCGATTTGATCTATGGCTATCCTCTACTGACAGACCAGAAATGGAAGTCTAATATGCAAAGGTTAATAGATCTCGATATTCCTCATATATCTTCCTATTCGATGACAGTAGAAAAGAAAACTGCGTTAGCTCATTTTGTACGTGAAGGTAAGACTCCAGCTATGAGTGATAATCAAAGTGCGCAACAAATGTTGATGCTCATCGAGACATTGACTACAAATGGTTTTGAACATTACGAGATTTCCAATTTTGCGAAAAACCAACAATACGCGCGCCATAATACCAATTACTGGAGAGGTCAGCATTATCTAGGTATTGGACCATCAGCACACTCCTTTAATGGCGACTCACGTTCGTGGAATGTCTCTAATAATGCGAAGTACATCGCTGCCCTTCGCGACAGCACTTCCTACACAGAAGTTGAAAAGCTAAGTAAAGATGATCAGTTCAATGAATATATAATGACTTCTGCTCGCACCATGTGGGGCATAGACTTACAAAAAGTAGAGCAGGTATTTGGCTATGACTATAAACAACATTTAATCCGTGAAAGCAAATCTTTTGTTGAAGCTGAAGAACTGGAGTCTATAAACAACAATATATTGCGTACTACGACTAAAGGGAAGCTATTAGCAGATCATATCGCATCTGAACTTTTTGTAATTTCTGAATAGACGGAAGACTGAAATAGCTCATTTCCTTAAAAATAGATTTTCAAAATTGGCGCATTTGAAACAGAATTTGTCTTTATTTAATGCGTAGATTTTCAGGTTTTTATGAAAATAAAAATATAAACCTCATTTCATTGAAAAGCCCTACAGCAATCCCCTAGGAAGTGTTCAAAATTTAGTAAAAAGTAAAATTTTGAACACAGCTAATACCTACTATACCTAACTTTGTTTTGTAATCTTTACAAAACAAATTATGACTCAACAAACAGCTTTTGAAAACGAAATCAAAAGTTATAAACACAAGCAAAGTGCTGCTGTTAAACTTATCGAGATAGTAAGTAACCTATGGTTCAACCACTCCATAGAACTGGTACTTTTCCG
>JAZQRD010000071.1:0-7785 GCA_045629405.1 Sphingobacterium sp.
CGTATGACCAGTAGATGGCTTTACGTCTATTACAAGTCCAGTAACGCCCGAGTCCTTTAACTTATCTAAAATGGCAACAATTTCCGCTTTATCATTGAACTTACCGTAAGTTCCAAATACATTTGAATGTGCATCTACCCAAGCCAAAACATTACCCCCAGGTTTAGTTTCTATAGGTTTCTCATCGTCCGGTTTTGAAGGTCCTCCTACTTCAGGTGGAGCTGAAGGCTTGTCTTTTGAACAAGAAACCATCATGCAAACCAGTAAGACACTTAAAATATTCTTGGTACTAAACTTCATATTATTTAAAAATTATGCAGCTATGCCAAATTTAATTTAGCATAGCTGCAGTAAAACTTAATTCTTATAAATCTATACAATCAAATTGTACACCTACTACACAGCCATTCGTAAACATAAAATATAAGTACATGTAATAACCATTTTCAGAGGTACTCATCACCACATCTCCTGTTGTATTACCATTTACTACTCCGTTATTTGAATTTGCTCCGTAAATTCCTGATGTCGACTTCCATAATACGCCTGGTGCCCCTACTGCTCCAGGATTTCCAGACATTGCTGATTCAGCATCATACAAGAATACATTATCAGCAGATCCCCAAGTAAATCCATTTACATGATTATATGCTGCGAATTTTGCATTATTAAATTCAATGTAATCAACTGCATTACAAACAAAGTTTCCATCAATTTTTCCGTTCTCATTAACTACATTATTCGTGTTGCCATTAACTTTACCTAGAGTGTTTTGCCCATAGCCAACTACAAAGTAATCACTTTTTACATCTGTTGGATTTGTATAAATTACATCAGCATTATTCCAGGCCCATGAATAACCATTTATAGTTACGATCTCTGGATCTTGTGAAGCTACTGCACCATTTGTTATTTTCCAACGTGCAAAACTGTTTTGTGAAGCTAGTCCTACTAATGGAGCTGTGATGATTGCATCTTTAGTAATATCACCAATTACTGACAACTTACGTCCATACCCAGCACCTTTAGCATCCCAAGAGATTAATAATTCTGGAGTGCTTGTAAGCGAAGAAAGCCTCCAAATCTTGAATATATTACCATCATTTGCAGTCAAGTTATTAATTAATATATTTCCTGCTTTATCTGATGTAGAATAGAAATTACGCAAATTACCACGAACTTCACCTAAATTAACTTCACCAACTTTCTGACCTGTAACACCATCAATATAAATGCTATTTTCATTTCTAGTATTAATAACTAAGTACTTGCCTGCTGCTGCAATACCACCAGTAAGATTGTCTACCGTAATACCTAGGTCTCCCTTTAACTTCTTAACGAACATGATCTTGCCACTTCCTGGACGAATACCCTTAGCCAGCTTAGATGCTACAACCTGTTGAACTTTATAATTTGTCTTAGCATCACCTGCTGAAGTAACCGTAAAGGTAAATGGAGACGATAAATTAACAGAAGATCCATTAGTAATTGATCCATCAGCATGTCTATTCAATGTATATGTCATACGTGGATTGTTCATCACTGTACCTGGTACCAGTGAGAAGTTAATATTATTGCCAATAATGATGGCATCTGTTTCTTGTGTTACACCACTTATATCTTCAAATGCAAGTTTTGCTGAAATCACACTAGTATTTCCTTTTTTGTTAGCTACGATAACATAATCTTTGCTAGTGCCATCACCTGCAGTTACAGTTACATGTACAGGCTTTGTCAAATCTGTAAAACCTTCTAAAGAAGGGGATAACTTAGCATCAGTAGGGATAGATGCTCTTAACAACATTTTAGTTAAGTCAACTTCATTATCTGAATCAATTGGATAATAGTAGTCTATATCTACGAATACAGTATCGTTACTAATACGACTATTAAAATGTCTATATCTGCCATCACCATCTAGTGATGCATAAAAATCTGCTATTATATTTTCATCATTAGGGAGAATATGTTCTGGCTTAGCACATGAATATACTAATGCACACACCATAATCAAACCTGTGATATTGCTTAAAAACTTTTTCATATTCAATAAGTTTATAGTTACCACCCTTTAATTTGTGTTAATGCCGTGTTCACCTGAACCTCAGCCTCAGGAATAGGTAAATAATACAATCTACCTGTAAAACTGCGATCTCTATCATCTGCTTGAACAGTCGTATATGAAACATCCTGTCCAGATACTTCGACACGATGGCCTGAAACACGTCTATTATTCAGCGTGATATGCGCTTTCCTCCAACGTCTTAAATCCCAAAAACGATGTCCTTCAAAAGCCAACTCTACCATTCTTTCGTGTTCTATAGCTGCTAAAGCAGTAGCTGCTGTATTATAGTTAATCGAGTTTAATTTACGAGCATTACGTAAGATCGATAAGGTTGCTGCCGAACCCGAATAATCTTCTAAGCCTGCTTTTGCTTCAGCCAAATTAAGGTAAACTTCACCTAATCGTAATTCAATCCAACTTTGAGAACTTCTATTAACTCCAAAATTTGTATTAGTCGGATCTAAGAATTTCTTCGTATAATAACCCGTCACCGTACGTCTTGGCTCTGCAACAGATGCATACTGCGCAAAACCCTCTTGCGCATCTGTAGTAGATGTATTCAGTGTCCGCCCTTTCCATTGAGCTCCGTGAAATAGGATCGAAGCGTAAAAACGCGGCTCACGGTTTTCATATGGATTTGCAGCATGAGCTACATTTGACCAAGAGAATTTAGAACCATCAGCCATCTCAAACTCATCAACTAATTCTGCCGTCGGCACACCATAAACCATAGTATTGCCATTGTTATCACGAGGAGGCGCATATCCAAAATCATATTGGTGAGTAATCTGTGGAGCTACAAAATCTATTCTCAAGATTGCTTCTTTAGTCGGTTCACTTGATTTTCGTGTAAAAATACTCCCGTAATCAGCTTCTAATTGGTAGACTCCTGAATTGATAACTGCTTCAGCAGCATCAGCAGAAATTTTATAATAATCTTTAGCACTACTTGCAGGGATACCTGTAAGCTCATCAGTATTGAATTGGTTAAGATCATATTTAGCAATCGAACCTGCATATAACGCAATGCGTGATAGAAGCGCATTTGCAGTACCTTTATTCGCACGACCTGCTAAACTCGTGTTTTCAAGATTTGCTGCTGCAAATTTTAAATCATCAATCATAAAATCGTATACCTCAGATTCAGATGAGCGTTGTCTATTTTTGTCAGCATACTCATTGATGTCTTTTAGAATCACAACAGAGCCATGAATTTTTGCTAACCAATGATATACGTACGCACGAATAAAACGTGCTTCGGCCTCAATTCTTAACTTCTCTGTATCTGTTAAAGTAGTTTTTGTGTGCAATCCATCTATGAATTCATTAATACGTCTAATACGATTATACGCTGATCCCCAGTAGTTTAAACCAACACTTGCTGGAGAAAATTGATTCGCATTACTAATTAATATATTTACCGTACCATTTCCAGATACTGTAGATGTAAATTTCATTCCATCGGCTAGTGCATCCATCGCATTGTCGTAACCTAATCCAGGGAATACCCCAAATTGAAATGTTTTGAATTCGGCATATAGACCATTCAAATATAATTCTACTACCTCTGGATCCGACCAAACTATTTCACCTGTAAATCGATCTTGTGGCACTACCTCAATATCACAACTATTAAAGCTGATGACTGATGATGACAATAGTGCCATTAATGTATATTTAAATTTTCTTTTAAATTTCATAACCTTCTAATTAAAAAGTAACACTTAATCCAAATGCATAAATTCGCTGTTGTGGATAAAATCCTAAATTAACGTTTGGCATTTCTGGATCGATATACTTCAAGTGATCCCAAGTAAACAAATTTGATCCTGTAACGAATAATCTTACATTATCCATTTTAGCTTTATCTAAAATAGATTTAGGTAATGTATAACCCAATTGTATTGATTTAAGACGTAAGTAATCTCCTTTTCTTAACCAGCCAGAGTTTCCATTCGCATTGTGCGGTGAAACGCCTACTTTATTAGCCGTCAAACGAGGGTATTCAGCGTCCATATTATCTGGTCTCCATGCATTCTCCACTAAGAAATAAGGAGAGTTACCTCCGCCATAGAATGTTTTAGTCCATACTGTATTATCGTGAACTCCAGATACACCAACAGCACCAGCATACTCACCAGCCAAGGAGACATCAGCCAAAGCAGCACCTTGTAATAATGCTGATAAATCAAATCCCTTGTAAGCCATATCGATATTTAAGCCGAACATCAATTCTGGAATATTCGAACGACCTATAAACGTACGGTCACCATAAGCTGTAATTCTTCCATCACCATCTAAATCTTTAAATCTGAAAAATCCTGGAGCAATAATACCTGTAGATGGAGAAGATGTATTATTTGCTTCTTCCCAGGTCTCTATAAAGCCATCAGCAATATATCCTGTTTTCGCATGAATAGATCTTCCTATCACACTTAAATGAGCTGGTGTACCATCTGCTTCTTGATATTTTAAATATCTATTTTTTGACCAGTTGATATTCCCTGTTAAACCCAATTTGAAATCACCAAAAATATTATTGTATCTCAATTGCGCATCGAAACCTCTATTATCTACTTCACCAATATTTGCTAATGATGGATGATACCCACCGATAGAAGCTGGGTATAAACCACTTACACTGCCTAATATGCCATAGGTATATCTATAGAACCACTCAAAGTCAAATCCGAAATTTTTAAACAAACGGGATTCAAAACCAACATTAAACATAGTTGACTCTTCCCATTTCAAAGCTGGATTAGGAATACCTGCAGAATAAACCGCAGCAATTGGCTGCCCTCCAATCACTATACCAGGTGAAGTTTGCTGTGCAAATGTCTGCATATAAGGAAATGTTCCCCTTTGAGCGCGGTCATTACCAGAACGACCATAGGATGTTTTTAATTTCAAAAATTCAATGGATGCATTATCTATAATTTCTTGAAAGAAATCCTCTTTAGAAACAACCCATGCTAAACCAGCACCAGGGAACATATTCCATCTATTATTTTTTGCGAAGTTTGAAGAAGCATCCCAACGCGCAGCACCTTCAAATAAGTACTTCTCACGGAAACCATAATTAAATTTAGCAACTACACCAGCACGTGTAATTTCTGCATTAGAAGAACCAGTAGGAGACACCAAGTCATCTTCATCCTTAGAACCATAGTTGATTTCATGAATTACTGTAATTGGGAAATTACTAGCACCTGCCGAGAATACATTACCAGTTCCTTTATAAAACTCATATAATAACAACCCTCCTACTGAATGATCATTAAATGTATTGCTATAGTTTAAGCTACCTTGTAAAGTCTGGCTATAGTTTGCAGAATAACTTTGTCTTAATGTTGTTTTAGAAATTCCAGGAACTGTATATTGAGGCACATACTTACCAGAAACTTGCTCTGGATCACGCATCATAGTTGTATATGGTTGCGTCCAAACTTTACCTTCCTGCGCTTCATAATCATAAGCACCTTGCAATTTAGCTGTTAAGCCTTTCACACCTGGTACAAAGAATTCTAAATGACCTGTACCTTGAAAAATATTCATTAAGTACTTTTGGTAACCCGATTGTTCTACAGAGGCAATTGGACTCATTAACCCTGCTCCGTTACGCGTAGCAGTATACTCCCCTGTAGGCGCATATAACGGCAAATTAGGTAACATACGGGTAGCTTGATAAAATGGATTCATGTACGCCGTATTATCAGGAGAAATACCTGGCGTATTACTTTCTTGGTTTCTCAAGCCAATATTTAATCCTACCTTCAAGTAGTCTGTAACCTTTGTGCTGATATTAGTACGAACGTTATATCTTTTAAAGTTGGTATGATTTATAACACCATCTTGATTTAAGTGATTAATTGAAGCAAAATACTGTGTATTCCCAGCACCACCATTGATTGTTGCAGCATGATGTTGTGAATAGCTATTATTACCCGCCAACATCCCCATCCAATCTGTATTCCCTAATAAAGGATTGTCATTAGTACCATTACGTACCGCATCAATCATTTCTTGTGAATACGTAAATGGAACAGCAGAAGCGTTATTATTTACCAACACATCATTATCCACTTCAGTTCCTTTATTAAACCACGCCATAAAGTCTGGTCCATCTAAGAATTTTGGAAAGCGGGTATTTTCTCCAATGTTATATGAAAAGTCGTATGATACTTTCGGTTTTCCTTGTATACCTGATTTTGTCTTAACGATAATAATACCATTGGCAGCTTGAACACCATATGCCGCAGTCGCAACCGCGTCCTTAAGTACAGAAATAGATTCAATTTCATTTGGATCCAAATAAGCTAAAGTGGATGCTGGGCGCTCAATATCATCTACAATAATTAATGGGCTTTGATTACCACCGTAAGTACCAATTCCACGAACGTATAATGAAGCATTATCCGCACCTGGACGACCAGATTGCTGCAATGATGTTAACCCAGGAAGACGCCCCGCTAACGTATTGGTAATATTCATTGCAGGAGCTTTCTTTATCTCTGCACTACTGATTTGAGCAACAGATCCGACCATAGTACTTTTCTTTTGTGTACCATATGCCACGACCATTACTTCATCAATTTCATTATTAGATTCTAACAATGTTACATTTACTTGCCGATTATCTGAGACAGACACCACCTGAGTTTCATAACCCAAATAAGACACCTCTAATTGTAACGGAAATTTCTCCACATTAATAGTGAATTCACCATTAGATGAAGAGAAGACAAGTTGATTACTGTTTTTTAATTTGATTGTAGCTCCTGCGATTGGACTTTGCTTATCATTACGAATTACTCCACGCAATGCCGTTTGCGCATAAAGAGTCATTGTACTAAATAGCATAAAAATCAAACAGAAAGCTCTAAACACATTAGATGTTGCGAAGTTTAGACATTTCATAATTTATTATTTTGTTGTTTTTGGTGTTTTGGTATTTTTCATAATACAGCTCTTGTTATTACTCTATTTTATAAATAAAGTATCGTATAGATGTAGATTTGGCCCAGCTTTTTATAAATAATTTTATTCTTATCAGGTTATTATTTAGATATAATTAGTAATTATTGGACTAATTTATAAATATTAAAAGCTATATCCAATATATTTTTAAAATAAATTAATAAATAAATCAAAAAAATACGATGCAATATCGCCAGATTCTATATATAAGAAATTTATTTGAAAACTGAAACGAAGTAATTTACTAATTAAGTATAGTTAATTATTGCATAAGAATAGTTTTATCTTGCTCAATTGCCTGATATACTTTTAATAAAGCACGTGGTACATGGAAACAGCCTTTCCATTTACCTCCTTTCAGTGTAAGCAATGGTTCGCCCTGACGATTCAAGTACCCGTACCATTCACCATAAGTAGGATCCGAAAAACGTGTAAATGTATAGGCATCCAGTTTCTCAAACCACACTTTACATTTCTCATTACCTGTATATGCATAGCCTTTGGCCATGCAAACTAAAGCTTCCAAATGCACCCACCACAATTTCTGATCCCACTCCAACTGTTGAGGAGGACGGTTTAAAATATCTTTGAAATATAATATACCGCCATATTGATCATCCCAACCATACTCTAAGGCGCGTAATGCAATAGCAATACATTTATTCATCAAATCAGAATCCTGGCGACGATCAGCCAAATCCATCATAAACCACATTGCTTCTATGATATGACCTGGGTTT
>JAZQRD010000072.1:0-10228 GCA_045629405.1 Sphingobacterium sp.
TACTACCGGGTAGTCTTGGAATGAAGGATGGCGCAAATAATAGTTCACATAAGGTTCATTGTATGACAGTGGATTACGCCAAACAAGTGTATCTGGAAGTGCATCATAATAAAGCTTTCCATCTTGTGGGTAATTTTGTGCTATCCAGTGTAAATATTCAAGCCAATCTGCGTTTGAAACTTCCGTCTCATCTATATAAAATGATGCTACTGTAACGCGACGCTTCAAATTATCATGAGTATAACTTAAATCTTCATTCAAGCTGCCCCCCATTACAAATGTACCACCTTCTATAGCTAGCAACCCAGGCCCTGGACTATCTTTTATTTTACGATTAATTTGTAAACCTCCGTTGTATGGGTCATTATATTTTACACCTGTCTTAGCTGAGACATCACCACGATTACTCTTAGTCTTGCACGAGATTATCAGTAATGATGAAACCACAAACATTAAAATAGAGGTTAATACAATCTTAAAGTAATTCATAAAGTTTATAAATTGTTATTAGTACCAATATAAAAGTATAAAATATTTAATAAATTAAATAGAAATTTAACTTTTGAAATAAACAAATTAACTATTTTTTCTATGGTGGCTTGTTCTTTCTATTATGATGACTTTCAGTTTAATACTATCCATATATGAATATTAGATTTTTCTAATTGAAAATATGTGTTAATTTAGCTCACATGATGAAAATAAAAGTTGGTTTTGGATTTGATGTCCATCAAATGAAGGAAGGACATCCTTTCGTATTGGGAGGTGTAGATATTCAACACCATGCTGGAGCCTTTGGTCACTCTGACGCTGATGTTATGGTTCACGCTATTTGTGATGCATTATTAGGTGCTGCAAATCTTGAAGATATTGGTTATCATTTTCCTAATACAGATGACAAATGGAAAGGGGTCAGTTCATTAGTATTGTTGCAAGAGTGTGTAAGACTTGTGCAAGAAAAAGGGTGGACGCTGGGTAACATAGACGCTATGCTATGTTTAGAAGCTCCGAAAATCAAACCATATATTCCACAGATGAAAATTAAAATAGCTGAAGCTGCAAGTATTGATGTAGAAGATATTTCAATCAAAGCCACCACTAATGAGACGATGGGTTTCATTGGGCGTCAAGAAGGAGTAGTTGCTTATGCTGTTTGTTTGATTCAGAAATCTTAATGACTATTTATTCCTAAAATATCGAAGAGCTATTATAAGTGCTATTATACATAGTACACATGAGAGTAAAAAGGGGGCACCAGGAAAGTATGTCCCCGTACTTTTATTAGAAAAGTATGAAAAAAGATTAGTCATGATCACTGGACCAATAATTGCAGTTAGACTAATAACGGAAGTGATACCACCTTGAATCTGTCCCTGCTCATTAGCTGGTATCTTATCCGAAATATAGCTTTGTATAGAGGGAACTGCTAAGCCAGCAAATACATACGGTATCGAGATAGCGTAGAGCATCCAACCTTCTGTCGCGAACCCAAATAAAGGAAATGAAATAATATAAAGCAGTATTCCTAGGCAGATGGCGTTATTAGTGCCAACACGCGGTATGATTACTCTAATTAGTCCAGCTTGCACGATCATAAGTAATACTCCCATAAATCCTAAGGAGAGACCTACTGCACTCTCATCCCATTGAAACTTTTCCATAGTGTAATAGGACCAAGTACTTTGTACAGCATTTGATGCTATATTGATCAAGAAGATACAAAAAATCAAAGGTAAAATAATAGGATAGGACTTGATATGCTTAAATGCTCCAATCGGATTAGCACGTTTCCAATTAAAAGGACGTCTTAAATCCTTACTTAGAGTTTCGGGAACTACAAAATATCCATATATGAAATTTAACAAGCATAATACAGCTGCAGCATAAAACGGAATTCGTGGTCCAAACTGTCCTAATAAACCACCTAAGACAGGGCCAATAATAAATCCTAATCCAAATGCAGCTCCAAGCAAGCCAAAATTTTGTGCTTTTTTATCTGGTGTGCTTACATCAGCAATGTAAGCTGCAGCTACGGTATAGCTTGCTCCAGTAATACCAGCAATAAATCTTCCTAAGAATAACCAAGTAATACTTGGTGCTAATCCCATCAATAAATAATTAAAACAGAATCCTAGTAAGGATATCAATAGAATAGGACGACGACCATATTGATCACTAAGATTGCCTAGTACAGATGCAAAGAAAAATTGCGTAATAGCATAGGCAAATACTAACCAACCTCCATACATTGATGCCTGACTGATGTCACCTGAAATTAATTGTTGAATAAGCTTAGGCATCACAGGAATGATGATACCAAGACCAACCGCATCTATAACTACTGTGATAAATATAAAAAATAATGCGGAGGAATTTTTATTTGCCATATTTACTTGATAACCTTGTGTGTAGATTTTAAACTACGTGATAAATTTAGTGTTTTTTAGCTGCTTATTATGCTATTATAATTAATACTTTTGTAACTATTAGTATTATTTGTGAGTTTGGGAAATAGTTGTTTTCTGTAACAACCATGCTAAGACTTGAAACATATTCGTCAATTATCTGACCAGTCTAAATTACATTATGAAATATATCCTATATATATGTTTATTGATTGTAGGGAGTATATATTCTTGCAAATCAACACAGACTTCTCGAAATGTATCGAAAGGAGGCCAATCTACGATCGAAGAAAATAAAATTAATAACCGACAAAATTTTACGACTAAATATAATATTCTTTTCAATGCTCAGAATATGCTAGAGCATGAGGCTGAAGTTATATTTAATCACAGCAAGAAAAATTATCAAATTCGTCAGCAGGTATTAGATGAACCTCTTGCTCAGGGGGAATCTCATCAATCAATGGACTCATTAATTCAAAAGGCTTATAAAATAATTTATGAAAAACAAGAAAGTCGATATGTCAACGAAGCATATTTCATTCTCGGAAAAGCAAATTATTTCAAAGGATCTTATCATACTGCTATAGAATTTTTCAATAATCTTATACGCTCAAGCAAACATTCCACACCTACATATTTAGCCTCTTCTTATGCTTGGAAATCTCGTGCATTATTACAGATCGGAAAAGCTCAACAAGCAAAGTTATCAATAGATTCTGCTTTAATTTTTTTAGACGAAGACAAGCAAACTCGTACACTCGTCAATGCATCATTAGCTCACTATCACTTGCGTATGGGAGATGCGGTCGCTGCCATTCCCTACTTAGAATACGCTTTAGAGTCAAATAGAAATACTTGGGACAAGTATAGATGGACTTTTTTGCTAGGACAACTATATAAAGAATCTGGTAATAAGGAGAAGGCGTATCAATATTTTAAACAAATAGCCCGTAGTAATGTCCCTTACGATATGTCTTTTGAAGCAGATTTACAAGCAGCATTTCTAGAAGGTGATAATGCTGATGACATTGAGCAAAAAGTTAAACCGTTATTACGGATGTTGAAAGAAGGTAAAAATGATGGATATCAAGATCAAATTTTATACCAAATAGGAGAGGTATACTATACCAACAATCAACACGATAAAGCTATAGCATATTTCAATAAAGCGCTTCGTGAAGCCAATCGTAATCCATATCAGTCTGTAGAATCGTATTTAACATTAGCAGACCACTATTTTGAAAAAAAGCAATATTACACAGCACAGCTATATTACGATTCGGTAGCGACTATTTTACCGCAAGATTATACTGACGTATCGAATTTGAGACGCAAGCTAGCCTATATGAATGGTATCGCCCAGCGATATCAAGTTGTTTCTAAATTGGATACTCTCATATATTATGCTAGTTTGAATCCTGATGAACTGAACAAAATTTTGGTCTTAAATGCTATGCCAGAGATAGCAATGCAAAAATCGGCTATCGATAAAAAACAACAATCTAAAAGTTCACGTAACAAAAAGAATCCAATTGCTCGTATCCAATTCGATCAACAGTTTACTTTGCCCAATACTCAAAATAATACACCAATGGGTGTACAGTCTGCTGGTACTTTTTATTTTAATAATCCTGACGAATTATTATTAGGACAGAGTGCTTTTAAACGTAGATGGGGTAATAGACAATTGGCAGACAACTGGCGCTATGAGTCAGGTATGGCACTAGCATCTGAAGTGGACAATCAGCAGACCGATTTTCAGGATGAGAATGAAGTGGTTGAATTTGATGAAGATCAATACATTACTTCTTATAAAAATCGTTATATCAATGAGATTCCGAAAAGCAAAGATGAATTTGAACAGGCTCATAAAACTATACACGATAATTTAATTTCAATAGGTAACATGTATAGAGATTATACGCAAGACCATTCATCAGCAATAGTTGTATATGAGGATTTTTTGAAAAGATATCCTACATCTGATCAATGCTCTGCTATCTATTATTCATTGTATAGAATGTATGCAGATCTAGATATCGAGAAATCTAGATTCTATCTTTCTACTTTGATTCAATTATACCCAGAATCTGTACATGCTAAAGTAGGTCAAGATCCTGCATATATGGATAAAATCAATCGCGACAAAAAATTATTGGATAGAATATTCGAAAAGCTTTTTAACCTGTATACTAAAGGTGATCATGCTGCGGTGATAGGAGAAGCAGATAAGGATTTAAAAGAAAGATTTGAGAATACAGCGTTGGTAGCGCAGGTAGAATACCTACGTGCATTAGCAATTGGACGTATAGGTCGTGTAGAAGATTTTCAGGAAGCACTAAAATCTATTGTGGACAAACACCCTCAAAATAGTTTGGTGACACCATTGGCATTAGAAAATTTGACTTTTATAGAACAAAATCCTTCTTTATTTGTCAATCGTGTAAATGCTCTTCAAGATATCAATAGCAAACGTATCACATTTATCGGTGAACCAGATATGACAGCTTGGCCTTCATTGACTATAAACGGAGATTACAGATCTAGTGTAGCACTAGTTCAGCCATTGCCAAAGTCTGTTGAAGAGAAGCCTATTGAAAAATTAGTAAATGTTGAGAAAGATAAAATACTTGTTCAAGTGAAAGATTCACTAAAAGCTGAAATCATAGCAGAGTTAGAAAAAGTTAAAAATGAGGTAGCTGTTGCAAAGGTAGATGAGGGTAAAAAAGAGGAAATCGTTACAAAAGTAGATGAAATCAAGAAAGAGGAAGCTCCGCGAATTGTAACTATTGATGATAAATTGGCAGGTAAAAATCAATCCGCTTTAAGTGGCTCTGTAAATACGAAAGTAAACATGCAGACCTCCAATATTGCATTTATCAATTCACAAATTGATTTTGGTCCGAATGACTTTCGTGATAAAGAATTATTCCCTGATACAGCAGAATATTATTTTATAATTAATGTTTTAGATCCGAAAGTAAATATGGCCCCAAGTCGCTACGGTATAGGTCAATTCAATAGGACTCGCTATGCACAGAGTAACTTAAATCATACGATTAGAGTAATCAATGGAGAGAATCAGCTTATATTGATTGAGTCCTTCAAAACATTTGATGAAGTGAAAGCGTATGAGAAGCAAATTTCAGCATTAATGGCTGAAATTATGAAGGTACCTGTTGAAATTTATAATACCTTTGTGATAACAAAAGATACACTACCACTTTTGACAGATGGTGTTGAGATTAAGAAATATTATCAAAACTATACAGAGCAATAGTTGTATAATACAACATATATAGAATGAAAAGAGAACCAAAGAATAGTAAATTAACAGTTGTTGAGATCAAAAAATATACACGATCATTTTGGTTAATATTCATAGGGGGTATAGCATTTGTAGCGCTATTTTTACTAAGTGTACGCGTAGGTTTATTTGGCAAGCTGCCGAGCTTCGAAGACCTTGAAAATCCGCGCTCAAATCTTGCATCAGAAATTCTAGCTGATGATAACAAAGTATTGGGTACTTACTATTTACAAAATAGATCTAATGCTAAATACAGTGAATTATCTCCTCATTTGGTGAATGCGTTAATCTCTACCGAGGACAAACGTTTTTACCAACATTCTGGTATAGATTATTCACGTACGTTGACGACCGTATTTCATACATTGACTGGTAATAAACAGGGGGGAAGTACAATTACTCAACAGCTAGCTTTAAATTTATTTTCTGAACGTAGAGAGCGTAATACGATAAAGCGTATCATGCAAAAACTGCAAGAGTGGATTACAGCGGTTCGTTTAGAACGTAATTACACAAAAGAAGAGATTATTATGATGTACTTTAATACCGTAGATTTTGGTTACAAAAATACGTATGGTATTAAATCAGCAGCAAAAACATTTTTCAGTACGACACCGGATAAATTGACTGCAGAGCAAGCAGCAGTATTAGTGGGTATGTTAAAAGGACCATCTCTATATTCGCCAGTTCGCCAGCCAGAAAATGCTACAAATCGTAGAAATACGGTCTTGAATAACATGAACAACGAGGGCTTCTTGACAGATGCTGAATTAGCAGAAGCAAAAGCAAAGGGCTTAGGTGTGAAACTGAGTGTATCAACTTATGGTGAAGGTTTAGCAGCGTATTTCAGAGCGGTATTGAAAGATGAAATAAAGAAAGAATTCCAAGAGTTATCTATTGTAAAGTCTGACGGTACACCATACGATTTGGATCGTGATGGTTTGCGAATATATACACCAATCAATATGAAAATGCAAGAGTATGCTGAAGACGCTCAAAAAGAGTGGATGCAAAAATTGCAACGTGAATTTGATAAGCAATGGAAGCGTAGAGATGCTTTCTCAGGTGATAATGCGAAATTGATAGAAACAGGTATGAGACGCTCTGATCGTTATATTCAGATGAAACGTGATGGTGCTTCTAATGAAGAAATTAAAAAGGCATTCAATACGAAGGTTCCTATGAGTATATTTACATGGAAAGGAAGTGTAGATACGGTGATGACACCGACCGACTCTATCAAGTATAATAAGTTAATTCTTCGTAATGCCATGATGGCAATGGAACCAGAAACTGGTCACATCAAAGCTTGGGTAGGTGGTGTTAATTTTGAACATTACAAATACGATCAAGTGAAAATGGGTACTCGCCAAGTAGGTTCTACTGCCAAACCATTCACGTATGCGGTAGCAATCGATAATGGTTATTCGCCATGTTATTCAGTGCCGAATTTTCAGCAAACATATGGAACGTGGACGCCTAGAGGTACAGTGCAAGGAGGTAGCCCTATAACATTGAAGAATGCATTGAAATATTCACAGAACTATGCTTCAGCGTATGTGATCAATGAAGTAGGAGCTTCTAATGTTGCAGATTTGACTAAGAAGATGGGGATTACCTCTAGTGTACCAAGTTATCCATCTATATCCTTAGGAGCTTACGAAGCTTCAGTATTTGACATGGTTGGTGCATACTCAGCATTTGTCAATCACGGTACTTGGATAGAACCAACGATGATACTACGTATTGAAGACAAGAATGGTACACCTATTTTTGAGAAAACACCTAAGGTAGTAAAGGCGTTGAATAGTGAGTCTGCTTATATTATGGTAGATATGCTTAAATCTGTAGTAGATGGTGGTACCGCCAGTCGATTGAGAAGAGCAGAATTCGGAGGGTTGACTAATCCAATAGGTGGTAAAACGGGTACCACAAATGATAACTCCGATGCTTGGTTTATTGGTGTAACACCACAATTAGTAGCTGGTGTTTGGACTGGAGCAGAGGATAGAGGTATTAGTTTTAGTAATATGCAGTACGGTCAAGGTGCGGCAGCTGCACTTCCTGTATTCGGATTGTTTATGAAGAAAGTATACGCAGATAAATCACTTAATTATTCGAAAGAAGATTTTAAACAACCTCCTGGAGGCATGACTCGAGTTATAGATTGTTCACAATATTATAACTTTGAAGGAGGAAGTAGCGAGGAACCATTGCTAGAGGATAATCGATTAGGCTTTTAATAAAAAAATGAAAACTTGTGCCAGACAATAGATTTTACGAAATTTGTGTCTGGCATTTTTACATATTGTGCGTTGTGTTTGATTATAAGGAAGAACTAAAGAGGGTACCTCATAAGCCTGGTGTTTATCAATATTTTGATAAGGATGATGAGCTTATATATGTAGGTAAAGCAAAGGATCTGAAGAATAGAGTAAGTTCTTATTTCGTCAATGATAAGCAGCTGAATTCTAAAACTCGTGTGCTTGTACGTAAAATCCAGCGTATAGCATTTACTATCGTTGATACAGAAATTGATGCATGGCTCTTAGAGAATAATCTTATAAAAAAACATAAGCCTCGATACAATGTATTGCTAAAAGATGATAAAACCTATCCTTGGATTGTCATCAAAAATGAACCTTTTCCTCGTATATTTTGGACGCGAAAGTATATCAAAGATGGATCTCGATATTACGGCCCATACGCTTCATTAGGTATGATGCATATTGTATTGGACACGATTCGTGAATTGTTTCCTTTGCGTAGTTGCAATCTCAATCTTTCTCCAGAAAACATTGCCAAAGGAAAGTATAAAGTTTGTATGGAGTATCAAATCGGTAATTGTAAAGGGCCTTGTGAAGGCTTACAATCACCTGAAGATTACGATCAAAACTTGATGGATATCAAAGACATTTTGAATGGTAAGATTGGTATGGTGACTTCACGTATTAAAGAAGATCTTCAAGCAGCTGTTTCCATACTGGATTTTGAAAGAGCACATCGACTCAAAGCTAAATTGGATAAACTGGACAATTACCAATCTAAGTCAACAGTGGTTAGTTCTTCCATCACTAATGTTGATGTATTCAGTATAGCATCAGAGGAATCCTATGCGTTTGTGAATTTCTTGAAAGTCATGAATGGTGTCGTTATTCAGACACAAACTCTGGAGATGAAAAAACGTCTAGATGAGACGGATGCTGAACTATTGGCGATCGCTATTCCAGAAATTCGTAGCCGTTATAAAAGCGTTTCTCGTGAGATTATCGTTCCTTTTGAATTTGAAATAGAAGGTTTGCCTGAGGAAGTAAAGTTGTTTATTCCGAAGGCTGGCGACAAGCGCAAACTTTTAGATCTTTCTTTAAAGAATGTCGCATACTTTAAAAAAGAACGACTCACACAATATGAAAAGTTAAATCCTGAAGTTAGGACAGAGCGCCTTTTGTTGCAAATGCAGAAGGATTTACGATTGAATGTATTGCCAAGACATATTGAATGCTTTGATAACTCCAATATCCAAGGGAACTTTCCAGTATCGGCTATTGTTGTATTCAAAGACGGAAAACCTTCGAAGAAAGACTATCGACATTTTAATGTAAAGACTGTCGAAGGACCTAATGATTTTGCTACGATGGAGGAAGCTGTACATCGTCGATATAGACGTATGTTGGATGAAGGTAATGAATTACCTCAATTGATCGTTATTGATGGAGGTAAAGGACAATTAGGAGCCGCATTGAAAAGTCTGCGTAAGCTGGGAATTGATAAAAAACTGACGGTGATAGGTATTGCTAAGCGATTAGAAGAATTGTTCTATCCAGGAGATCAATATCCGCTATACCTAGATAAAAAATCAGAGACACTCAAAGTAATTCAGCATTTACGTGATGAAGCTCACCGATTTGGAATTACTTTTCACCGTAACCAACGCAGTAGAAAAACTTTTGTGTCTGAGTTAGAGAATGTGCCAGGTATAGGTAAGACTACTGTAGAAAAAGTATTGACTGAGTTTAAATCTGTTAAAAAGGTGAAAGAAGCTTCTGATGAAGAACTAAAGAAGGTGCTGAATCTTAAACAAATAAAAGCGCTACGTACATATTTTAGTCAGTCGTAGATTGTCAAAAATATTAGTGCGCGTAGCATATTTTATTTATCTTGTAGTAGTCATATTAACCATCTAGACTACATTATGTGGGGATTTACTGCCAAAAATAAATTAAAAATCGCGCTGCTTTTATTTACAGTGTTAAGTTTACTGTTGTTGACCAATCTGCAAGAGAGGCGGATGATCAATAGTATTAACGAACGTGTAGTGTCTATCTACGAGGATAGAGTTGTCGTAGGTGATTATATCTTAACACTATCCAATATGACTCAAAATGTCATTAAGATCATAAAAGAACAACCTACAGATCAAAATCACAAAGTTTTCATTTTATTAGGCGAAATGAGTAATGTGAATAATTTGTACAACAAAACATATCTCACCGATGTGGAGAAATCAACTTTT
>JAZQRD010000073.1:0-36770 GCA_045629405.1 Sphingobacterium sp.
AGTATTCAATAATTGCAATTCTAGCAGGATGAGCAATAGCCTTTAATAATTGTGCTATTTCATTTTGCTCTTGAGTGTATATTTCTTCTTTTGTAGTTCCCATATATAGCAATATTACTATATATTTTTTATATATCATAGCAATATTGCTATATGAGTAAAAGGAAAATTGAGATTACAGTGTATTTATATAATAAATACCTATACCATAACCCTTTGGGTATATTCCCTTATTTATCAATCTGTTCCAAATATTAGAATAAACTGAAGATAAGTAGACTATTTTCCTACGCTCATTTTCTTTATCTCCTCATCCGTATACATATCTAAAATCTTTGCATAGCGGTAAAAAGTAGCACGTGTCAAATTTAATGCTGTATATATTTCCTCTGGACTCTTTTTGACATCCTTGTAAACTGAACGCATAAGTAATAATTTAGAAATGGTTTCTTTGCTATATCCCTTCGGCCTACCTCCTAGCCTACCACGTGCTCGGGCTGATTGCAAGCCAGCTTTCGTTCGTTCACGAATTAACTCACATTCATATTCCGCTAATGAAGCCATAAGATTCAGAAACAACCTTCCATGGATAGTACTGGTCTCAACCCCGTCGGTCAGCCCCTGTATGATAATACCTTTTTAGCTTTGGGCTAATACCAAATCAATGATATGCTTCAGACTTCTACCCAATCGATCAAGTCTCCAAACATAAAGTTCATCTCCTTCTCTAAATTGTTCGACCATCTCATCTAACTCAGGTCGATTCTTTGTCGAGCCTGAAATTTTTTCCTCAAAGATTTTCTTTCAATCTGCCTTTTGAAACGTTGTAATTTACAAGTTCAAGTTTTGATTCCTTGTTGAAATCCTAGCGTATCCTATCTTCATATATTTTCGCATAAACTCATATATAATAGATTTATGAAATTTTATTTAAAGAGACGAGTTTTTAAGAAAATTAGAAAATACTCATAACATTGATCCATAAACTTTATGTCAAGTCACTATTCATTTCAAGTCATAAACGAAATGGTTTGTAAGTAATTAAACAATGGAGACAAAAAAGCCTTCTTTATACAAAGAAGGCTTTTTTTATTATACATATTGTAATATTAGTCACGAAACACTTTCTAAGTCAAATTCATACCCATAATTAGAACGAAACAGTATAAATATGACTAAAAGGAACACTATACTCTATAGCATTAAAAGCTATAATATTATCAGTTGGCGAAAACACTGGAGCACCTAATAACTTTAGTTTATTATAATCAAAATCGGTAAGTTTGATTACATTTCCATCCTTTAGATTCAGCAAATAGATATTGTTTTGCGCAATGAAAGTCAATTTATCACCAGTGATATCTATATTTATAGGTGAGGAGATGGATATATCCAGATTACTTATAAAATTTAAACTTCCTGTACTTAGATCACACGCTACTACTTGATTTCGATCGCACTTATCTTTAGCCAAAGCATAGACAGTCTTCCCATCTACACTCGATCTTAACCAATGTCTAAAATCGGACAATCCTATGGCTGAACGACTCACTCTCTCTTGGCTAATTCCATTAGGTACCAGTGGCGTAGTATAAATATTACCATTGGAATTCAAATCCTCGAAGATATGCTGCTTATCAACAGCAACTTTGTATATTTCTATCACCTCATTACCATTAGGATCTCGTGTTATGCCTTGAAAAACTATTGTATTAGACTTTCCAAGCCAGCATTCATCAAATGCCTTAGAAATTTGATCAGTACCAGCTACTGGATTACGGACAACTTCTGTAATGACAACCGCATATTTAGATCCGCTATTATTACCCTTAAGACGTTCAGTCTTTATGCTTGAATCAATTGGTAGCATCACCCCAACTTTACGTAAATCCTCATCTATGAATTCATCATTGTAAGTAAAACTTAGCATTGAACCATCAAAATTCCAACAGTGCGAGTGCGTACCACCTCGGAGGGCACCTAGTTTAAAGGGTGGATAAACATCTCGAGGGTCCATGTGCATACCTATATACGGATTATCTATATCGACTGACATACCGAACCTTCTACTGATGGCATACGGTTTTGTTTCATCTGCATCAGAAAGTCCATGTATAAATACAACTCTATTTTCAGTGGGACTAAATGACGCTGCGCCAACACCCGGACCGTATATAGTTTGATTTGGTGATTTATAAATAATCCTCTCTTCATGAGTATGGACATCAACTATTCCAATTAATTCAGTCGATCCGATTTTGGTTTCATCATTTCTTCCATCGAAAACAATCCAATTCCCATCCATAGAGAAGACAGAATTGTGATGGATCATATGGCCATGTTCAGTATGTGTTATTTTTTTAATCATTACATTATTAACCATCCTATAATCTTTCTGAGCGAATGAAATATTAGTAGTGATGACACTACTTAAAGTGCACAAACTTACTACATAATTAACTTTAAAAAATTTAATCAAATTTTGTTTTTAAAAAATCCTTCAATTGAACTCCTAAATCTGTCTGCACTACATTTATATATGGATATGTCTCAAAGAAATTT
This sequence comes from Sphingobacterium sp., assembly GCA_045629405.1. Lineage (GTDB taxonomy): Bacteria > Bacteroidota > Bacteroidia > Sphingobacteriales > Sphingobacteriaceae > Sphingobacterium. The sequence continues at coordinate 2,563 of JAZQRD010000073.1, forward strand.
TTGAATCCGTCTTGTCCTTCTTTTTCTAGACTATCATAATGCCCCAAAGCATTCTTCCAAATTCTAATATCTTGTCTCATTAGATTTTTCATAACAATATCATCATAAGATTTATCATCAATATGTATTATGTCAATATATGGTAATGTCGAGAAAAAATTAACATCTTCTAAAGAACGAGCTCGTGGCATTATCATACTTTTAGAATACAGTTCTTTAGCAAAGGATAAATCATCTTTACTATAGAGGAAGATGATCATCTGATCGTGTAGTTTATGTTTTTTAAGGAGATCTGCTAACACATGATGCCCGCGAATACCTACAAATTTAATATCCAAATCAACCTTTATCTTACCTTTCACTATCTTAAATACTTCTTCTAATGTAGGTATATGATAAGGTGTTTCTACCCCATCATGCGTCAAATTGAATTTCTTAAGCTCTGCTAAAGTATAATCTTCTACATTGCCCTTACCATTAGTAGTTCGATCGATAGTTTTATCATGTATGACAACAAGCTCTCCATCTCGCGTCTCTCTGATGTCTATTTCAATAACCGCTAACTCATGTTTGATACATGATTCAATAGTAGCTAACGAATTCTCAGGGTATTTGCCTTCCCCTGTTAGCGCCCTATGCGCAACGATCCAAACTTTTTCCTTATCTATATTTTCTATTCTTTTGTAGTCATTTGCATACATACCTGAATATGAAAATGTCATCAAAAGCATAATAGAATAGAAATATAAAGTGATAAAATGTCTATTCATAAGTCGCTACCATGGCTTATTAGTCCCTTGCAAAAGCCACGGTTTTGACCATTGACTATTTTTACCTCGAACATTAGAATATTGCGTTTCTTCAATACGATCTATAGCAGCGTTCACATTTATTTCATTTGCCAATAATTCATTATTACCGTATATAAATCGCACTGGTAACACAGGCTCTGCAGACTCAGGACCAGCTACCAAAGCTGGATAGCCTGTTCTTCGGAAATCCATCCATGCTTCAACAGAACAATTCCAACTAGCGATCCATTTTTGTTCAATAATGCGTTCCAATGAATTATTGTATTTCACATCATCATGATTGATAAAGTCTGTATAAGCTGTACTTTTACCCCATGCCTGAAGGGATTTATTAATAGCATTATTATAGAATGATTCCGCACCAGCTGTAATCCACCCACGTTGCGCAGCCTCCGCCAAGATAAATAATGTTTCCGAAGCTGTAGCTAACCTTCTCTTCAGAAACTCACCTGTATTTGCTTTATACATAGCATTCAATTGCGATACATGTTGATTTTCTACCGTTTGTCCTGGAGTAGGGTTATTGTTATAACTATCTGGGCTTTCAACTCCAACAGGTATACCTACATATAATCCGGTATCTAATCTCCTATTATATATATTAGGATTATATCTCCTTGTAAATTTTGCACCAGCCGCGATTTGTATAGCATACTGTGCTTCAGTGAGTGACACATAGGCTTGCGGTATACCATCTTTGCGTATAAAATTCTCTACTCCTACTGTCAAAGATAGATCTTCGACCCATTGACAGTTCACTGGTGCCACCCAAGAAAATAGCCTTGGATCATTTGTTTGCGTTAATCTATCTAATATAGTCTTAGCAACTTTTCTACGTCTGAATGTACTTCCATCAGGATCAAATTGCATGGCCAAATACCATGAATCTATACTAGTATTCCCTAAATATTTCACAGATGCCTCATCGGAAATACTTTCGATATATATGCCTTCACTATGTACATCTTGAATATAAGTCTTAGCAAGAGCAGGTAGCTTTTCGGACAACCGCATCGCGTATCGTAATATTAATGAATTTGATAGTCTATGCCATTTATTAATATTCCCCTGATATACCAGATCATTATTAGCTATAATTCCTGAATTGTTATTGTTTTTAAATATAGCTGAAGCCTTTTTAAGATCCTCTAAAATACCCTTGTAGATTTCCTCTTGGCTATCGAATTGAGGTTGGATAATTTCTTGACTAGCTTTCAATGCCTCCTTATATGGTGCATCACCCCAAAGATCAGTGATATTACCAAATGCAAATGCCCTTATTACATACCCCATTCCTTCATGCATAGCATAATTACCAGCCACTGCAGCTTCTATCATCAATTCATTATCACGAAGGACACCGTACCAATTTCCCCAATCACGATTTGTCCATACATAATGGTTATAGCTATTAAACCATCCATCCTCTTGCATATGTTGGACAACCCCACTCGTGACCGTATTATCAAGTTCTGAGTAAAATCCAGAAACTTTGGATAGTATACCTGGAAGAATAGTATTTACATTAGCATTAGCCGGATCTACACCGTTAGGATTTATATTTAATTCTGTCAATTGCTTCCCACATCCACTTACTATATATAGAATAATAACGAGGACGAAATTATTTTTATTTAATATTTTCATAACATCAAATCTTAAAATGTTAAATCTAACTTAAAGCCAAAAGGAACAGTCCATGGACTTACATTTTGAATCTCGATACCTTGTTTGAATCCACCTGCATCAGCTTGAAATGCTCGTTCTGGATCTATGCCTATATTAGCTTTAGTCCAAAGAATAATATTTCGTGTAAAGGCAGACACTCTTAGATTCTTAACATTTTTTATATTCTTAATATCATACCCAAATGTCAATTCTCTTAGTTTGACAAAATCTGCATCAAATGCGACCTGTTGATTATAGTTCCACGAAAAACTTTCACTCGCTGCTCGAAGTATCGTACCAGGACCACCCAGATTTTCTATATACCCTACCAAATTTCCATCCCCATCATATTGAGGTATTACCCCAGGAACAAATACGCCATCATATCCAATAATACCGCCTTTATCAAGATAAAATCCACCAGTTTCCTGAGTCAGACCTCCTACACGCGGAAAATTACCATTTTGGGGGATAATATATTTTACTGGATCAGATTTTAATAAGTTAACTAAGTCAGCTGGACTCATACTACCTCCAGGTATTAGTTTATCAAGTTGATGTTGAGACTTCCAATCAGAACCGCCATAGCGATAGGTGTATGATAAGAACTGACCGCCATAACGCCAATCAAAACTTAGACCTAAATGAAAGTTTTTATAACTAAAACTATGCTGCATACCCGCTAAAAATTTAGGATTAAAGTTTCCTACTTTAATTCGATTCTCTACGGCATTATCTTGAATCCATGTACCGTCTGTTGCTGTAAGTATTGGAAAATTATGATACTCTGAATTAGGGTCATTTACTTTAGCATAGCCGCGACTATATAGATTCCCTACTTCCTCACCCACCCAAGTCATAGCACCAGAACTATTATCATTCCAGTATTCGTAATAATCTATACCCGGAGCAAGTTCAAGAATTTTTGTCTTAGTGTTGGTGAAATTGATGCTAGCATCCCAATTAAATCCATCTTGCTTACGAAATGGTGAACCAGATAAAGCAAACTCCCATCCTCTACTTTGTAATTTACCAGCATTAATTAATTTCTGTGAATATCCAGAAGATTGTGCAGTGCTCACAGGTAAGATTTGATTTTTATTCACCACAGAAAAGTATGTACCATCAAATCTAAGTCTATTATCAAACAAATTTAATTCTAATCCATACTCCGATGATGTTGCAATTTCGGGTTTAAGATTCGATGACAATAAGGTTTCGGGTAGTTGCATATAGATTAAATCACCCCACCTACCTGTAGCTAAAACTGGATTAAGTTGATATGGATTAGTATCATTACCTACTTGCGCTATTCCTGATCGCAATTTAAAGAATGATATTGCTGATGGCAATTTAAAGGTATCACTGACTACCCAACTTAATGATGCTGAAGGATAGAAATACGAACGATTGTCCACTGGTAATGTGCTAGACCAATCATTACGCGCTGTCAGATCTAAAAAGAGTTGATTTTTATAACTCAGATTGGCAGTACCATAGATGCTATAGATAGATTTTTTATATTCTGCATTATTTATATCTAATCCTGCTGATGGGATATTCGACAATCTATAAACACCTGGTACAGTCAGTCCAGCATTACGTCGAGAACCAGAATAAAAGTCTGTATTATATCGATACATGTAATTACCTCCTGCTGATAGCGAATAATTAAAGTCAGGTATTAGCTCTCTACTGTTATATGAAAATAGAAAATCGATATTATCTTCTCTGCTCTTGATATCTTGAAGATGGTACCCACCTTTAGCATCTCTACTAAAACTCCATGGAATTTTTGTTTCTCTGATTTCGGTAGAGCTATTTTCAGCTGCCCTAAATAAGAATGAAAAGCGATCATTAATGTCCCAATCTAATCTTATATTTCCAAATATGCGATCTCTTTTAAAAGCATTCGTCAATTCATATGCTAGGAAATAGGGATTATCTTTGCCAGGAGCTGCTTGTAGCTGTTGAATATTTTCCTGACCAGATATCCAATAGTCTTTTAAATCTAGTACATTGACATGGGGAAAGTTGTATACTGCTTGTAATGGATTAGATGCTCGATTACCAGTAGCTGGCATATCATTAGAATGCGCACGTACAATGTTGAAATTACTTGAAATTTTTACATTATCTAAAATATTGTAGGATAAATTAGTTGAAAGTCCATTTCTGTATAAATTACTGTTCGGAATCATACCTATATGATTCATATTATTTAGCGACAATCTGTAAAGCATTTTACTTCCTGAACCAGATATAGACAAATTATTTGTATTTGTGACTCCTGTATTCAAAAAATTCTTCATGTTATCCTTATAGGATTTCAACTCTGTGGGAATTTTATTACCATTCTCGTCTAAAGGGCTATTCCATTGCACAGCCAGATTACCTTTATCCAATTCTGGACCTGCCCAATATGCTGAATTGTCAGCTAGAGTTCCTTCTGGTCTAGTACCATTCGCAAATTTATAGTGGAAATCAAGAAACCTAACAGGTTTATCAAAAACATTATTCGTAGAAAAATTAATAGTTGATTTATCCCCAAATTTACCCGACTTGGTAGTGATTAGTACCACACCATTACCAGCTCTAGATCCATAAAGCGCAGCGGCACTTGGACCTTTTAATATGGAGATACTTTCCACATCTGCAGGGTTGATATCGGCTATTGGATTTCCGTAATCAACCTGATTTCTATCTCCCGAAAAATTACTAACGTTATTGAGGCCGCTCACTAATGGAACACCATCTACAACATATAAAGGTTGATTATCTGAACTTAATGACGTAGCTCCACGAATCACCATACTAATCGATGAACCTACTCCCCCGGTCTGACTAAGTGTAACGCCAGAAACTTTACCTGCTATACCTCCTAATAAATTTTCTTGTGCGACATTATTCAAACTTTCACCGTCTACTTTACCAACTGAATAACCCAAAGAACGCTCAGTACGCTTTATTCCTAACGCCGTAACAACGACAGTCTCTATATTCTCTTCACTAGGATTTAATACTATTTCGTACACTTTTTGTCCTGCAATATTGATTTGTTGTGTCTCAAACCCAATAAATGACACATTCAAAAACTTATCCGATGATGATATTTTTAAATCAAACTTACCCTCAGACGTAGTCATAATACTACGTGTTGAAGGGCTTGCAGTAACACTAACTCCTGCCAAAGGATTGTTGTCAACGGATGATCTGACGCTGCCTGATATGGCAATTTCCCGTTCTTGTGCCTTTGTGGAATCATATCCCAAAATTGAGATTAGCAAAGTCAGTATGCAATACCAACTTCGAATAGGAATAATGATTGTTTTCATAATTTATTATTATAAATGGTTACAATAGAACATTAACTACATATTGCTTAATTATTTCGTGAATTTTAAAGTCTTGAACATTACATTTGACCTGTTCCAAGTGTATGATAATGATACTCGATCACCACATGATACAATTGCAGGATAAGAATACTCATCACCCTCTTTACCGTTTTCTAAATCAATAATATCTGTCCAAGAATCTCCATTGTCTTCAGAAATAGCTAATTTTAGTGCTGTCCTTGATCCCCAATTCTTATTATCCGGATTATACAGCAATGCCAGTCTGCCGTCAACCAACTTCACTAAGTCAATACCACTATTTGGATTAGGTAGTCCTGTTTTATACGCAGTACTCCACGTTCTACCATAATCCTGAGAATCGCTCCTATATATATAACCCGCGCTCGTACGAAGCAACATATGTACATGACCATCTTGAGACTCCCATAGAGTTGGCTGAATCATTCCTTCATCTTTAACCTCTATAGTATCAAAATTGATGAATTCTGATTTACTCCAATTAGTGCCTTCATCATTCGAAATATCTACAAAGGATCTCCATAATCCAGATTCATCAGATGCACCAGCTATCCAATCACCATTTGATAAGACAATTGGTTTGTTTCGTACTGGGCCTCGACCACCCTTATCATTTTCTACCAGCTCTGTAGGATTAGACCATGTATTTCCATTATCAGCTGATGTCATAAACCACGTTTCCCAAATAGCAATCTCTGAACCCACCTTGAAAAATAAAATTATATCACCGTTAGTTTTTTTAAACAGTACTGGGTTCCAATGTGGTTCTTCCCGAATCTTGGCTACCTCAATAGGGAAACTCCAATTCTCACCATCACCTTTAGTAATCCAGATACCAACGTCATTATCTTTTTCTTTCGTTCCACCAAACCAAGCGATTAAATATTCAGCATTATCCAAACACACTAAAGTGGAGGCATGCGCTTGCTTAAAGGGTCTTTCTTCAGGAAATACAAATGAAGATTTGTCTACAGCCGATAATTTATCATTTGAGTTACAACTAGACAGGAATAAGATTATACTAATACCAATAATATTGAACAGATTTTTCATAAAATGGGAACTTAAGTTAATAGTTGGTAATAATTTCTATATCAAATTTAAGTGATGAAATCGAACTATAATTCTAACAAATTATCATATATATTCAAGATGTTGACAATTTATAGTACAGTTGGTCTATTAATGAATTAATTTAAGATAACGACCTAACCAATAAGGAAGTAGCCAGATGTCCCCAGCGCTATTTTCTGCAACACCTGCGTTACCACCATCTAATACAAACCTATTCCCATTGTGTCTAGATATTCGCAATTCATCAGGGGGCAGTACATTTTTGGTATATTGATTTCTAAAATTATTTTCTAATATTTCAATATCTTTACGATCGCTATTTTTTACAGTCCATTGAATCAAATCCAAAGGATATTTTTGTAAATACCACACCGCATCAGCTAATCCGATATCTTCCAGACCGACAATTCCTGTCATAATATTCCAAAGTCCATCTTTCTCTGGTAATTCAATCTTCCAGTGATCAACTATAGCCTCTTTATACTTCTGCTTTAACTCATCACTAAATGCATAACGATATAAACCCCAATATCCTAAGAAATACATTTCATCATCAGAATGATTCCAATAAACAGACAGAAGTTGACTTAGATCATCTTGCTTACCGTCAGACTTACCAATTTCAGCCATAGGACGCATCAAATTTTCTAGATAGCTATGCCTTTCCATTAATTCAAATGCTTTAGTTTTAAATATTTCTTTTTTTGTAAAATGATATGCAGTTTGCAGCATCGCAATAATATTAGAGGAATTTAATTTTCGATCACCTACATTCGTAGCAAAACCGTTCACATAGACTGGATTCCATTTTCCCCATAAGGTAGGCTTACCATCATAATCTACCAAGTACCAATCATTTTCTACAATATGTGTCATCATTGAATCAATTAGACTAATAGCTTTATTTTTAATTGCTACATCATCAATAACCTCAGCTACAACCCCATATGCAAAAATATGACCTATCGCTTCATCACTACTCGTAGTAGCTTTCCAATCCCAATCTGTATATGGTGACTTTTGCCAAAATTCAGAGTCGCTCAATACATGTCTATTACCTGTCCTTTCGAATGATCTAGCAGCGAAACCTTTGACCGGATTAACACTAAAAAGCCTATTCATTGCATCTAATGATTCTTTTGTGTTCTGAAGAGCTTCTGGATCCTTAGTCACAGAATAGCGTAACGCTTGAGCTGCTAAATACATAGATGTCCACAATCCATCATTGTCTGAATCGCTAAGAAACCCCGAGTGAATATCTCCATCCTTCATTCCCGAAAGAGTAGAATTAAAACCATTACGGATATGTCTACTACGCACTTGCTTTTCAAAATAATTGGCCTTATCCTCCAATGTCATCTGTTTAGAAACAATATCTGACAATCCAGCTTTAGTCAATATGAGAATATTCGAGTTGATTCCAGCTTTAATGTCAGTTACAAAGTCATCATTCAACCAGCGTTTACTCGCATAGTACTTGACACCTTCAGTTGGGTTGATACGAAATGCCCCTTGCCTACTACCGACCCATAAGTTTTCTTTGATATTTCTCACTACGGTTAAATTGAGTGATGGCAATTTATCTTCTCTCTTTACAAATCTGAAATCGCCATCAAAAAAATGTAGCCCATCTTTGCTATTCGCCAATACATATCCGCCTTTAAATCCTGCGATAGATACAAAATCTTTACCCTCAAATATTAAAGTAAGCTTGTTATTGCCAAGACTACCTTTGTGTACGCCATCTTCAGTCAATACATAATAGTCCTGTTTTTCAGCATCTACGATAATCTCATTTATAGTCGCTCCATTTAGAGATGAATTCCATGTGACCTTTTGATTTCTTATATATTGAATATTACTATTATTAAACACTAAATAATCGTCTTTAGAGAGCGCAATAAATCCTTTCGGATGAGATACATGGTGTTTGATATACAATTCTCCTGCCCAAGCATTACTTAGAATGACATCTTTATCTAAGTAGACAAATTGCCCATCAATTTGAGAGATATCTACGATATATTTTTGTTTCATAAATCGATAGATATTATCTTCCACAATTTTTCCAGGAATAAGTAATTCGGCAGATGTTATTTTGTTAATACGCCCGTCCCCTATCAATTGAATATTATTATTCCTATCGAACTCCACATCGGCAAACACTTGATTCGCTTGATATTTGACAGCATATTCTTGATTATAAAGAACGTCTTTATGCTTAATCTGGGCAAACAAAATGCCTGTCAACGCAGTAAACGTTGATAATAAAATTATTTTTTTCATACCTATTACTTTATTGAATTAGGATTTATAATTACGTGTTCTATAGTTTTTTCTTCACCTTTTTTATGATGAGAGTACGTCAGATGTACCATACCATCAGATGCTAATATGAATGCGGGATAAGAAAATCTACCTGTTTTGGATTTATCTTCAATGATAGGACCTAAATTACGCCAGTTTTGACCTTCGTCAATTGATTGATATAACGATAATCTGGATCTACCTTGCTCAAGATCATTTAATACAAGTAGCCAATTTGAATTCGAAATTTTGACCGCTTCCACACTTGCGGTACTTGGAATATTTACCTCCTCATTAACAGACCAAGACAAGCCCTGATCTTTTGAAATGCTCCGCTGCAATAACGAAGGTTCGTCTCCTGTATCTCTCATAAAAGCGATGATATCGCCTTTACTATTTTCAATAAGCGTTGGTTGTATATTACCTCTGCCTACTAAGGGTAAACTCGAAGTCCATGAATGACCATCATTATCAGAAATAGCCATCATAGAAAAATTAAGACCATCAGAATACACGGGTAATAATATTCTTCCAGATTTCAATACGAGCGGTTTAATACGTGTCATCCAACCCCATGATCGTTTTGTTAAATCTTCTGAAGCCTTGATTATCATATTATCGTATTTGGGTGCAAACTCAGCCCAGCCTTGATTATTAGGTGGTAGAAGCTTAAACTTAGCTTTCACTTCGTCCACAAAATTATCGTCTGGCTTCAGCAAGATATTATCTTGCCATGACCATTGGACTTCGTCATTCAAGAAATTAGTACTGGTTTTAACTCGTAATACAGATTGTTCCCATCTATTAGCCTGCACAGCTATCCACACTAAAAATAGCTTACCTTTATTTAAAAATAATACAGGATTGCAGTCTGGTAATCCTTCTGTATCTGCTAATAGATATGGCTTACTCCAAGATCTGGATTTGCTAATGAACTTGGCTCCCATGATCTTGACATCATCAGAAGTCCTTTCTCCAGTTCCTTCGAACCATGATGCTAAAAAATCTCCATTAGATAATTCTACTATGGTACTTCCATGAACATGTAACTGCTGGGATGGAAAAATGAAACTTCTGCTCACAATTTCAAAATTCCTTTGTTGAGAAATGGCTACAGATGCTATAAATAGCAACGCCATAAGTAAAATTGGTTTCTTCATAAAATTAGTTCTTTGACAGATTTAATTGATCAATAATATTTCCAACACTATCTACACTTACTAAGTGTAATTTATTGCCATTAATTTTGACATGTTGATAGAGATATCCTTTCTGCTGTACATATTCTCCTTGTTTAAATTTTATATAATCGGCTTTACTCTTAGTAGCCACAGACATAATATAGATAGGACGTTGTTGCTCATTCGTACGATGGTAGTAATGAAAATGTCCATTAAATACGATATCTATACCGTACTTAATAAAAATGGGCTCCCAAAGTTTGATGATATCATTATATGTACTTTCGAAAGTATGTGGTGCAAAATGGAATACTGCTATTTTGAAAGTATGTGTGCTATTCGATAACACCTTTTCCAGCCATTTTAATTGATCTTCGGTTTGGAAGGTAACCGCATCAAGCATTAGAAATAGAGTATTACTATATTCAAAATGATAACTCAATCCTGGAGGCAATTGGTCTGGACCATTATTAGGATATTTTAAATAAGATAAATATAGAGATGGAAATAAAGCCTCTTGGCTATCATGATTTCCCGGAACAGACATAAATGGCTTAGCATCTGTCATTGTTTTTGTAGCATTTAGTAATTGATCCCAATGATCTCTATAGAGCCCAGTATTCACTAAATCACCAGCTTGCAGATAAAATGCTGCTTTAGGATACATGTTCTGCCATCTTGGCATGAGCTGTGCAAGTATCGTATCATTGTGCATATCTCCAAACCAACCAAACTCGAAACTTTGAGTCTTACTAGCTGTTTGGAATGACCTAATTTCAGATTCACTTCCACTCGTAAGTATCTGATATTTGTATACCGTATTTTCCATCAATCCAGTGACATCAACGTTAAAACGATGAACAATTGGATCATTAGCTAGTAAAAAATCTGTTATAATTTCTCGATTAGCTGGTATTACAACGGTGTCACGTCCATCATTCATCCAATATTTTAGCGCACTTGATTGTATATTTTTATTAGTTCTCCAGCTTATATGTTGGCAAATGTCCGCATCATCTCTCCATGAAAGTAAAATCTGGTCAGCCATATGTGAAGATGGATGATCAGTCTCTCGAAATGCCTTGATTAAATGCGCTTCTCTAGAGCGTCCTCTTGATGTAGGTAATATCCTACAATTTTGAAGTGAATTAGAAAACTCCGTAACAGTCAGCTCGTCCCAATCCGTGTAAATGTAACTCCCAACTTTCAATTGATATGATTGCTGATTGATGGGCCATATCGGATTAATTTCTAATTTCTCATTTTTATCAAGTGCTTTTAAAGCTACGAAATACGTATAGCGATGCCTATCAAATCCGTTGACACCTAGATTTATTTGACCTTTTTTGAAAATCTTACGCCATACTTCATAATGAACATTTTCATTCTTGATGAAGCCATCTGTCTTATTGAAACCGGTTAACTCTAACCAAAAAGGAACCTCAGACTGATTTATATCACGACATACAAATACTTCAACATCAGTGTTTACTTTAAATACCCAATATTCAGTTCCAAGCATTTGCAAACTAGTACTGTCAATCAGCTTCAATAGATCTGATTGCGTAATATCTGCGAATCGAGATACATCTTCCCTTGCGTAGATTTCTTTAATAATCTTTTGAATTATGGCAGGTATTGGATAGTTGTAAGTAATAAAAGAAGAAGATAAGACAAGTGCTAGAGCGAGTATCATTACATATACAACTTGTTTGAGTTTCTTATTCATAATTCAATAATTTAAGGTTATTCGCTAACGGAATTTTTTTCATTAATCTTGGTTAGAAAAAATCTATCTACAACTTTCCCCACTAAGTCGTATGATGTGAATGTTAATTGGTTATTTTCGATCTCAATTCCATGAAATAATTGAACAAAACTCAAGGACTTATCCATCCATTCTGCCTCGAGGACCTCACTCATTTTTGGTCCAGATACTGATACGACATACGTCGCGTTAGAGATAGTATGATCATTCATTGGGATCTTATCTTTGCCACGAGCATATGTATGATCATGTCCCTGCAATACCAAGTCAACATTATATTTATCAATTAGCGGTTTGACATACATTCTCAACTCCTTATTATCGCGATCTTTCTTCGTTGAGTATATCGGATGATGCATGATCATAATCGTCCACTGTTGTTGATTATTCGCTAACACTTTTTCTAACCAGGCTAATTGGTCGCTACGTATTTCATCGTCTGTTTCAAATAATTCCGTATTGAGTATTACGAATTTAACATTTTGAATATTAACAAAATACGAACTTTCCTTTAAGGTTTCGACACCATTATTTGGAAGGTTAAATTGTGCATTCCAGTATGGAGATATTCGATAATTACCGTGATCATCATCACCGTGGTCATGGTTTCCAGAAGCCGGCATAATAGGTATTTGCTGATGTACACCATTCGTAGCGTCAAACCATTCTTCCCATTCATTGAGATTATTACCTCTATTAACAATATCTCCTGTGTACAGTATGAATTGCGCATCAGGTACACTTTTAATAGATTGTCGCGCAACCCTAGACCATAAGCTCCTAATATTAGACTGCACATCTCCAAAGTATATGAACTTAAGAGGATTATTACCACTCGCTAACGTTTTGAAATTTATCCATTCGCTCCAAAGATCTTCATTACCTACACGATATGCATAGACTGACTCTTCTTCTAAGTCTTTCAATTCTATAGAATGATACCAATGTGTCAATCCTTTATAAGATAATATTTCAGATTTAGCAACATATTCTTTATAATTCTTTCCTACATCAAATGATGAGTTCTCCTTCACAATTTGAATTTTACTTACCGATTGAAATTTTTCTGTTCGCCAATTAACAGCAATGCTTGAAGTCAGATCTTCAGTTACATTTAATAAAATATGATCTGGAGCCAAAGATTTATTAACTGCGGACTGAGCCCATACTTCTACAAGGAGAATACTATACAATAGAGTCGCAATAATTTTAACCCTAGAAAATCGCATAATAGAAAATTTCATAATTAATTGATATTAAACCTTGATGTAAATATTTCTTCTGTCGAGTATGTATCCGATAAACCACATAAACATTAAGAAAACCAATGCATATATGAGCGATGCTAACTCAGGAGGTCCGGGTAATATTGTTGCAATGCCCTTATAAAATAACACTAATAAGTTCACTCTTCCTTGAGATGTCTCTACGGTGATAATCTCTAATAAACTTGGAATAGCACTACTGAGGATATAAATAAATAGCGGGTTTTTGCCGAAAATCACAAAAAAACGTGTTAAAATATTTCTAATATTTAGAATCTCAACGTACCAGATAACAGTTCCCAGTGTAAGAATAGCTAATCCTGTTGTATACAAGACGTATGAACTCGTCCAAATCTTTTTATTGATTGGAAAACCTAATGACCAAGTCCAGCCTAGAAGCAGAACAATGAATCCAGTAACCAATAAACTAGATAATACTGTAAAATTAGTAGCTACATGAACTGGATCCTTCGTCCATATCCAATTCACATTACCTTTCTTTATAATATAAATTCCTACGAGATATCCGAATAAAGTTTGAGCAATTGAAGGAATTGTGCTCATAATTCCTTCTGGGTCAAAAGCTATACCTTCGCCTCTATACATATGGGCTTCACCTAATATCTGCTTATCAACAGATGTCCCAAAATAGCCTAACATAGAATAAGGATCACTTTCTCCAAAAAAATAGGAAAGTCCCCAATACATAAAAAGCAATATAAAGGATATGGAAATGATAGCTTTAGGATTGAAATAATATACTATTATGCTAGCAAAAAAATAAGCCAAAGCAATTCTTTGAAGCACGCCAAGTGTTCGAATTCCCAAAATAGGGTTTGAAGAGCTTACCCACTCTCTAAAGATCAATTGACTTTCCTCAATTGTAAAAAATGGCCACCAATTTAGAAATAAACCAATCAGAAATATGAGAGTAGATCGCTTGACCACCTTCTTCCAAAAAATAAATGCCCCCTCTTCTTGTAATTTTGGAATTACAAAAGCAATCGCATTACCAACAGCAAACAAGAAAAATGGAAAAACTAAGTCGGTAGGTGTACAGCCATGCCAGCTAGCATGTAATAATGGTGAAAATACATGATCCCACGTACCAGGATTATTGACAAGTATCATGAGAGCTACTGTAGCTCCACGAAAGACATCAAGTGAATAATAGCGAGGTTTTAGCGTCATAATCTACTATTTAGTTTGTGTAAAAAATAATTCGTAAGGTATAAGCTAGCTAACATAATCTCTTCTAAAATCCAGACCTAACTTGTCGATCAATATTTCAAATTCTGCATATAATTCATCTAATTCTAATCTTTCCATTTCATTTAGAACTATGTGTCTATTTCGACAATACTCATTGATAGCCAAGCTTCTTTTTCGAAGGATATATTTTGCAGAGGAAGGGTAAGTTTTATGCATTAGATCCATATTATTATTGAAAAAAGCTTGCACAAGCGTGACTTCTTTTTGAAGTTCTTGATTATTATAATTTTGACAAATCCAAACTATCAACTCTGGAAAGTAATTACCTTGAATACAGCTAAGACCTGATGCACCTATCATTAATGACTCTACGGCATTGACAATATATGCATCATACAATCCGAAATCACTGCTGGATTGACACGCTAAAAGCTTAGCAGATACACTTTTAATACACAGCGAAGTGTCTTTGTGATATTTTACACGACCATCCTTTACTAATTCACCCAAGAAACCCGCATCTATGATACGTTTGTAGGGTATTGGACATTCGTAAAATCCTAGGGGAATATTTTCAGTATTCTTCAATAACGCCAAAACATTTTTTCTAAACACTTCCTCTGAATCATCTTCATTAGCTAGCAAACTTGTGATAACAATAACACTTTTTACCCCAGTTTCATATATATCCCTAATGAAACTAGCCTGATTGTCTATTGAATCTTCGAATGTACCAGTTGCAACAACAGGCACTCGATTATCAACTATCTTAACAATGAAGGACACAGTATCCAGCATTTCTTGTTTGCTCAAGTGGTACATTTCGCTAGAAAGACAATTTGCAAATAATCCTTTTGCTCCAGCAGACAAATAAAACTCAACTAACTGATTTAAAGACTTATAATCTATATCTCCATCCTCCAAAAAAGGCATAAGCATGACAGGAATAAATTTCTTATTCGTTTCCATATTGTTAATAATTGGTTATTAATTATAGCGTAAAGAACTGGTGTATGTCCTTAATTTAAATTGGTTATTATTTAATATTTCTGATTTTTTTACTGATGTTTCCAACGAGGAATATAGATAGTGTTCCCACAACGATAATCATATTAGCATGCAGTGGATTACGTAAAAACGCATATTCTTCAGGAATTAGATATGAAAAAGTCATCCAAAGAATAACAGCAATTCCGACGACTGTTCCAATTACGGCATCTGTGTTTATAACCTTCTTACTGATCAATCCTAATAAGAACAAGCCCAGCATTCCACCCGCAAATATCCCCGACAATGTCCACCAAGCATCTAAAATTGAGCCCACTCCAATCATAGCTATCCCTGCGAACATACCGACTCCGCCAAAAATACCAGTAGTCCATATAAGTACTTTTAAGCTTTGTCTATCGGAAGCATCTTTCTTAATGTATCGCTTGTAGATATCCTCCGTAAAAACTGTAGCTGAGGCATTCATCCCAGAGCTTATAGTACTCATAGCAGCTGCTAAAATTGCCGATACAATTACACCTACTATTCCTACAGGTAGATTATTCACCATATAATACGGAAGTACCTTATCTCCATAATCGCTAGGCAATAAAGCGCTTGCATGTATTAATTTTTCCTGAGCTACTTGATCTTTGACTACAGATATTAAGTTAGGATTTATTTCATAATAAGCATATAAACATACACCAATAATGAAGAAAAGAAGTGAAATCGGAATATACAATTTTACACACATCCATACTGATCTAGAGGCTTCTTCCTTGCTCGTAGCTGCATGATATCGTTGCACATAGTTTTGATCCATCCCAAAATTAGTAAGATTAATAAATATGCCGTATAACAAGATCACCCAGAATGTAGATGTACTAAAGTCTGTCAGCGATAAGGATCCAAGACTAAATTTTTCGTCGCGAAGACCTATGTCAATTACAGAGCTTACACCTCCTGGAATTTGAAATAGTAAGGATCCAATGATAATTAACGCTCCAATAGTAAGGAGTATACCTTGAACAACTTCAGTCCAAATAACAGCTTCCATACCACCTAGGACTGTATATATAATTATGCAGATACCGACTACAATCATAATCAAGGACATATCGACACCTATTAACGCTTGTAAAGCCAATGATATACCGAAGAATATAGAACCCATTCGAGCTATCTGTGTGAGTAGAAAACATATAACCGCATAACTCCTAGCCCAGCTTCCAAATCTTTTCTCCAAATTGGTATATGCTGAAACCTCCGTATGACTTCTATAAAATGGCACGAAATACTTTGCTGCAAAATATGCTGCAATAGGCATGGATAAACTAAATACAAAAGCATTCCAATTTGATCCAAAAGCTTTTCCAGGAACACCAAGAAATGTATTTGAACTTAAAAATGTAGCATATAGCGATATTCCTACAGCCCAAGCCGGTATTTTACCTGCTGCTGTAGTGAACTCATTAGCTGTGTTATTTTTCTTTGAAAAATAAAATCCAGCCAAAACCATCGCAAGCAAATAAACAATAATAACTGCTAAATCAATAATTGGTAAGTTATTCATAAGTTTAGATTTTCGTTAGAATCTTATATTTTTCGAACAATTGGTTATATATATTGTGATTACTATAATTTGGCTTATAAGTCTTAATTATACGAGCTGCTAAACGCTGCTTAGCTAAATGAACATCGGAATAGATACCTCCAGCTACTGATGCAAAAATCGCCGAACCTAATGCGCAAATTTGATCGGAATCGACCACATCAATCTCTTTACCCAATACATCTGACAGCACTTGAACTACAAAAGAGGATTTTGTGGCTATTCCTCCTGTCGCTATTATCGAATTTATAGGTATTTGATATGCATCAAATCGCTCTATTATACATCTAGACCCAAATGCAGTAGCTTCAACTAGACCTCTAAAAACTTGTCCAGCATCTGTCGAGAGATTAAGTCCAAAGCCAGCCGCCACTTTAGTAAAGTCGGCATCGGGTGTTCTTCTGCCATTGAAATAATCTGTAAAAACAATATTATTTAAATCTACTTTTATTTTCTCTGCTTCTGCAGTTATAAAATCAAAAAATTCTGACTCCAATATTTCCTTCTGATTATCTGAAATTCTATTTCCTAAGATAGAATATACCGGCTTCAGTATAAATTTTTTATACCAGTTATAAACATCACCAAACGCTGATTGCCCTGCCTCAAAACCTATCATACCAGGATCTATTGAACCATCCACCTGACCACATATTCCGGCTACCAGTGGTGGATTATCAACTGATGGTACAACAAGCATGTCGCATGTGGATGTCCCAAGTACTTTTATTAATGTATATGGCTTAGATCCAGCTCCAATCGCTCCATGGTGTGCATCAATGCCTCCCACACATATCACCGTAGAAGGGCTAAAACCATATTTCTCTACAAAATCTTTCGAGATATTTCCACATTTTTGATCAGACGTGAATGTATCTATATAAAATTGATTTGCAAAATTGTCTAATAGCGGATCTAATGTAGAAAGGAATGATTTCGACGGTAGTCCACCATGATCTTCGTTCCACATAGCCTTATGACCAGCCGCACATCTATTTCTCTGGATAACTTTTGCATCTGAGTTTCCTATTAAATAGTTTGGAATCCAATCAGATTGTTCGACCCAAGTATATGTGTTGGTCAGCACATCACTGTCGATTCTACATATATGAAGTACTTTGGACCAAAACCATTCAGACGAATAAATCCCTCCACTGTATGCTGTATAGTCAATAGGCCAGCTCTTGGACAAGTTATTAATCTCGATAGCTTCATTTGTTGCTGAATGATCTTTCCATAGAACAAACATTGCATTTGGATTATTTTCAAAACCTTTAAGTAATGATAATGGACTTCCCGTTCTATCAACAGCTACTGGAGTAGATCCGGTTGTATTAGTCCCTATCGCTATGATGTCATTAAAAGTTCCTTGAGGTAACTCTCGATGTAAAGATGAAAATATATTGTCGATTGCTTCTATATAATCTAAAGGGTGCTGACGATATATTTCACAAGAAGGGTCACAATAGAAACCTTTAGACCACCTTATATATGGTGAAACAGCTGCAGTTAAAACTTCACCTGAATGCACATCTACAACTATACCTCTTGCAGAATCAGTACCGAAATCCATCCCTACGACTAATTGTCTATTCATATACATATCTGACTAAATACCACAAACGTTCACTTTAATACCGAGCGAATTAAATGTCATAGCCTTCACTAATGCCGCACGCTTAACATCAAATTCACCGTCTACATAGACTACCTGAATATGATTAGCTTTGTGTTTAGCCATCATTTGATCACGAGTGACCCCATCTATTACCGCATGCATGATAGGCCAATTAGCATCTGTAATATCCCACCTTCTCTGGGTTTCTGCGCTAGGCAACTCCACAACTCTTGCTGTACCAATATCACAACACAACACGTTTTGCTCAATATATATTCTGCTCCAAACAATATTACCTGGACGGCTAACTCCTCTAAGCGTACCCCCACCCATTTTAAAAAACATAGGAGGCTGCCTCAAACTTTCCGCACCCTGATACCCCCCTATAAAATGTGAAGCTGGGGCAGCACCAGAAATTAAGAAGACCCATACAAACTCTCGGATACCATCTATTTCATAATATTCGCCATACCGTAAATCATGCAAAGTATTATCGCCATTCAACCCCAGCTCTTTCCACAAATGGTATGTCACATACCCATCAATACCTGCGCATTCATCAACCTCATTAAAATGAGGCAATGCTTGACCTTCAAATAACACTTGTCCTTTATCGTTGTAAACGTCTGGCCTGTCTGTATTATTTAATAAGCCTTCCACAAGGTCACTTGCAGCAGTTAAGTCTTTCAGCCCTTGCTGATATTGAATACCAATGGTGTCACAACCAAATTCATCAGCTAATCGTACAGCAGCGATGTACATTTTGCATTGTTCTATAGTTTGCTCTCTAGTCAAATCATTCAATGGATCACTTCCCCAGTGAAACTTCATCCCTTTTGATAACATCCACTCCAAAATTAGATCCGCTTCTTCATTTGTAATGGTCAACATTTTAGCAAATAGAGTAGATTGACTGAGTCTTTCTTTAAAAATACCTAATGCATGAATAAGATTATCAGGGACAATAGCATTGAACATACCCATACAACCTTCGTCAAATACGCCCATTACGATCTTATTTCGCTTCATCTTTTGAGCGAACTGTTCACCTATCTCTATATCTAGTGGTTGAAGTTCATCTTTCTGAAACTTGCGAACTTGAGATTCATCATGAACAATAATACCAGTAGAAAGCCATTCTTGAAATTTCTCATTGAAAAAGTCATCTTCAAAATCTTTGCTCCACAAAAAACTATATGCAACTTCTGATTTAGTTAAAGATCCAGCAAGGTTTAAAGCGCCAACTAAGCCTGGGTAAGTCCCATCCCAATTTGCAATAATGAGTATTGGACCCTTATGAGAAATCAAACCTGCTAGTAAATGATGGCTATACTGCCAAACACTTTCTGCCACAATTAGTGGAGCTTCAGTATCGATATTTCTAAAAACTTTGATACCTATATGCTGATAATCTATAAAGCCATGCGCCTTCTCTGGATCATAACCATGTGCACGTACAGAATTCCATCCATTGTCAACAAGTGCTTTGTTGATCATAAGTTCAAGGTTCTGTTGCATTGGCCAACATTTAATATTAGCTGATGGACGCAAATCTCCACTACTAACGATGTAGACTTCTTTCTGATTCAGTTTCATAAGATTTTTAATTGGTTACGTAATACAAATATCAGTATATACGACACTTAATTACTTTGAAAAATTATCATATTATTCTAACATCCTATCATAAAAATTGAAATTAATATGTATTTATTGCTAAATTAGGTTACACATTATAGGTGACTTATGCAGCCAAAATATCATCAAGTTCCAAAACCAATTAATAACACATTTAGTATTAGACACGACATAGTCCCAAAATTTGGTACTATTTGGCATTACCATCCTGAAATAGAATTACATTATCTTATAAAAGGAAATGGAATTCGATTTATCGGAGAAAATATCAGCAATTTTGAGAAAGATGAATTGATACTACTAGGGTCAAACATACCACATACTTGGAAATGCGATGTACAGAATAGCGATAACGAATATGTAGAAGCAGTTGTCATGCATCTACATCCAGATTCACTTGGGTCTCAATTTTTATCACTTCCTGAAACCAAGGAAACTAAAAAGATTTTTTCACTAGCTAATCAAGGCTTAATATATAGAGGAGAAACAAAAGTCAAAGCAGTAAAAGTTTTAAGAAAACTGGAAAAATCTAAAGACTTAGATAGAATAATATTGTTATTAAAACTCTTGAAGATCCTCTCAAAATCAGATGAATTCGATATTATTTCCTCACAATATGATTCGAGCATTGTGAATACAGCAGATGAAAAACGACTTAACAAAATACTGAATTACACTTTTAGCAATTTCAAAAATAAAATAAGTATTGAGGATGTTGCTGAATTAAGCAATTTGAGCGTCACTTCATTTTGTAGATATTTCAAGCACGCTACGCAAAAATCATATTTTGATTTTTTAACAGATATACGCATTAATTATGCGTGCCGTTTGTTAGTTACAACAGATGACCCAGTTAAATCGATAGCGGAGGATAGTGGCTTTGATAATACTTCAAATTTTTATCGACATTTTAAGCGATTTAAAAGTACTACCCCTAACGATTACAAAAGAAATTATTAAAGTAGCTATCTATGAAAA
Organism: Sphingobacterium sp.; assembly: GCA_045629405.1. Classification (GTDB taxonomy): domain Bacteria; phylum Bacteroidota; class Bacteroidia; order Sphingobacteriales; family Sphingobacteriaceae; genus Sphingobacterium. Next base: position 24,063 of record JAZQRD010000073.1, read on the forward strand.
AGAAATTATTCTTCTACTAACTAATAGCTTACGAAATAATTTAAAAAATTGGTTACGCATATACATACAGTTATATATTTAATTGTATATTTGCAGTGTCAATCAGATAAAAACAGCTTGCCCAGCTGGCGGAATTGGTAGACGCGTTGGTCTCAAACACCAATATCTTCGGATGTGCCGGTTCGACTCCGGCGCTGGGTACTAAAAGCCTTCTCTATGTAGAGAAGGCTTTTTTATTGCTCCACTACTATGCACTATTCCTACTGAACATATTCACCGAAAATATAAATACTTTCACCGAATATATCTATAGTCTAATCTAAATCATATTTAAATAGTATACCTATTAAGGTATTTTAGACTATTAAATGTTTGGAAGATGGTGATTTTTATTAAATATATACTTTTACTTTTAAGTTTTGATGCATACGTGGTGAATACTGCTACTACTTGGTCACAGTACGTATTACCGCAAGAAGGTCTTAAAAGCACGGATATCAAAAGTTGTGATACTATAGACTCGTCAAAACTATCAGTACAAGTTATCTCCCCATCTAATGGTTTAATTATCCTGAATAAATAAAAAAGGTATCCTAAATTAGGATACCTTTTTTATTTTATTATTAAAAGATAGAAAATTAGGGTGTGTCAACAGCTGGGACTTCCATGATGACATATATATCCTCATTATCTTTTTTCATCTTATATTTCTCGCGTGCTATTCGTTGTATTTCATTAGGATTATATTGCACATCCTTTATCGCTTGCTCGAGCGAAACAATTTCAGTTGAATAAAATTCTTTTTCGTATTGTAATTTATCCCTTTCTTGCTGATAACTATATTGTGTAGCCAAATCATAACGATCAAAAAAACAGATCCAAATTGCAAATGCAATCCCAGCAATTAAAAACTTATTTTTCACTAACGATACGGCTCTTTCCATGCGACAAAAATAAGACTTAGTTTTGATACCTCACCAATATACATAAAAATATAAATAGCCCGCAGCAAAAAAAAGGAGAAGCTAAGCTTCTCCTTTTATATAGTAGTATAATGAATACCTTACTTCTTGATAGCGTATTTGAAGTTTTTACCAATGAATTTAGCATTAGCACCTAATTCTTCTTCAATACGAAGCAATTGATTGTATTTAGCCATACGGTCTGAACGTGAAGCCGAACCAGTTTTTATTTGACCACAATTCAACGCTACTGCTAAATCTGCAATAGTTGCATCTTCTGTTTCACCAGAACGGTGAGACATCACTGAAGTATATCCAGAATGTTGAGCTAGACTTACTGCATTAATAGTCTCAGTTAATGAACCAATTTGGTTTACTTTAACTAAGATCGAGTTTGCAGTAGCATCATCAATACCTTGTTGTAAACGTACCGTGTTTGTAACGAATAAATCATCTCCAACTAACTGTACACGATCACCAACTTTGTCAGTCAATGTCTTCCAACCAGTCCAATCATCTTCAGCCATACCGTCCTCAATAGAGATAATAGGGTATTTAACAGATAATTCTGCTAAGTACGAAGCTTGCTCTTCACTAGTACGAATTGCACCATTAGGTCCTTCGAATTTCGTGTAATCATATTTACCATCTTTGTAAAACTCAGATGCTGCACAGTCTAATGCTAAACAGATCTCTTCACCAGCTTTGTAACCTGCTAATTCGATAGCTTTCAGTACAGTCTCAACTGCATCTTCTGTACCATCGAAAGTTGGCGCAAAACCACCTTCGTCACCTACTGCTGTAGATAAATTACGATCGTGTAATATTTTTTTCAATGTATGGAACACTTCAGCACCCCAACGTAATGCTTCTGAGAAAGAAGGAGCACCTACTGGCATGATCATAAACTCTTGGAATGCAATAGGAGCATCAGAGTGAGAACCACCATTGATAATATTCATCATTGGAATAGGTAATGTATTAGCATTAACACCACCAATATAACGGTATAATGGCTGACCTGATTCTTGAGCTGCTGCTTTAGCTACTGCTAAAGATACACCTAAAATAGCGTTTGCACCTAGGTTACCTTTATTCTCCGTACCATCAAGATCTATCATGATCTGGTCGATTGCATTTTGTTCGAATACATCAACACCGTTCAAAGCATCAGCAATCTTCGTATTTACATTTTCAACTGCTTTTAAAACGCCTTTTCCTAAATATCTTGATTTATCACCATCACGCAATTCAACTGCTTCATATGCACCTGTTGAAGCTCCAGAAGGAACCGCAGCACGACCTACAAAACCATTTTGCGTAGTCACATCAACTTCAACCGTTGGGTTACCGCGCGAATCTAAAATTTGACGCGCCTTTACATCGATAATTAAACTCATTTTCTTTTAATTGGGTTTATGTTTGTAAACACACATATACTTAGTGTATTTCGGACACTAATATAAATAATTTTCACAGCAAATCAAAATATTGTCTTCAATTAATAAAATAAAAAAAGCCTTCAATCGGGCGATTGAAAACTTTTTAACTAACCAATTATTAACCTAAATTATGAATACTAGTATCAGTTCAATACTTGTGCCAAACCGTACTATAATGTCATTCGTATTACATTCTTTTTACAAATCAATGCTTTCCCAACATTATTATGACTAATTTTGCAGTATGGACATGACAACACTTTTAAAAAAATTACAAATTGACGCCTTGAATGCCATGCAAGAAGAGGCATTGACGCAATTCAAGAAAAATCAAGATTTCATTCTACTCTCTCCTACAGGATCTGGTAAGACGCTTGCCTTTACATTATTGGTGGAGCAGTTGATCCAGAATAAGAAAGAATTAAAAACACAAACACTTATTGTCGTTCCTACACGTGAATTAGCTTTACAAATTGAATCGGTTATCAAAAAAGTGATTACTGGTTACAAAGTTTTATGTTGCTATGGTGGTCATGATACAAAGATCGAGCGCAACGCATTGAAAGATGCACCTGCTATCTTGATCGGTACGCCTGGTAGAATAATCTATCACCTAGATCGTGGCCATTTCTCAACGGAAGATATTCATACCTTAGTCTTAGATGAGTTTGATAAATCATTAGAACTTGGTTTCCAAGATCAGCTAAAAACTATAACAGATGCTACACCGGCCGTACACCAACGTATACTAACATCGGCTACAGATTTAGAAATTGTCCCTGAATTCATCACTTTAAATAAAGTAGTAAAGGTAGATTTCTTGGATTCACAGGACAATGCACCTGATATTACTTTTAAAAAGACTGTCAGTCCAGCACAGCATAAATTAAAGACCCTGTTTAATCTTGTATGTAGTTTAGGCAACCAAAAGATATTGATATTTTGTAATCACCGTGACGCTGTTGATCATATCTCTGAATTATTAGATGATAGAGATTTGATACATGATGTATTTCATGGTGGATTAGAACAACGTGATCGCGAATTAGCCATCCTTAAATTCCGTAATAATAGTAATCGTATATTATTAACTACAGACCTTGCGGCTCGTGGTCTTGATATTCCCGAAATTGATGTGATCATTCACTATCAGTTGCCAAGTAAAGCAGATGCTTTCATTCACCGTAACGGACGTACAGCACGTATGAATACAAAGGGTGATGTGATCGTGATGTTGAAACCTGATGATCAGTTTCCATATTTACCTGAAAATACGGAATTGGTCGAGCTTAACGATGAATATGAATTACCACACAATACCCCATATTCTACGCTTTATATCCCGTTTGGTAAAAAGGATAAAGTCAATAAAATCGATATAGTTGGCTATATACTACAAATCAAAGGTGTTGAAAAAGATGATATCGGTGTTATAGAAGTTAAAGATCATGAAGCTTACATCGCTGTAAAAAGAAGTGTTGCTGGCGTCATTATCAATGAAGGGTCGAAGGGTAAAATCAAAGGAAAGAAAATTAAATTTTTCAGAACCTAGATACATAGATTCAAAACAGGCGATTTATCATATGATAAATCGCCTGTTTTTTTATTTAGGCATGAATTCTAATACAGCTGCAGGAACTAAAGCTGAAATAGAACCCTTGTTCATCCATATATCTCTAACAATAGTAGATGAGATATGCGAATAAGCTGAACGACTTAACAAGAAAAATGTTTCAATCTCTGGAGCTAATATCAGGTTATTTTGAGCTATTGCATTTTCATACTCTAGATCCTTGCCATTTCGTAATCCTCGAAGTATAAATTGTGCGTTTACTTGCTGACAAAAGGCAATTGTTAAACCTGAAAATGTACATACTTCGATATGATTATTTCCTTGATATATATTTTCAATTGCACGTTTTCGTGTTTCAAATTCCATCATGCCTTTTTTAGACGAATTGATCCCAATAGCGATATAAATTTTGTCAAATACTGACAATCCTCTATCGACAATATCCTGATGCGCTAATGTAAATGGATCAAATGATCCAGGAAATACAGCGATTTTCATGGCCATGATTAATTTGTGTAAAAACTAAAAGATGAATATCCATACTTGCGTATTTCGGTATGATTCGGATGATCTAACATTTTGCGTGTAGATGGATGTTCAATCACAAGTAATCCTCCTTCTTTCAATAATCCATTATCAAATATCATATGAGCCAATTGAGGTAACTGTGCGACATCATAAGGGGGATCCACAAAAATAAAGTCATATTGCTTCTTACAAGAGTTCACGAACTTAAAAACATCAGCTTTTCGTGTTGTAATATTTCCAAAGCCATACTTGGCTGAAATCTCTTTGACGTATATTAAACATTTAGCATGTATATCTATAGCGTCTACTTCTAATGCTCCACGTGAAGCTAGTTCAAACGAAATATTTCCAGTACCACAAAAAAGATCTAAGCAAGTAGCATCGTCCCATTCAATTTGATGTTGTAAAATATTAAATAACGCTTCCTTTGCAATATCTGTAGTGGGTCTTACTGGTAAATTTGTTGGTGGATTCAACCTTATCCCTCCTGCTCTTCCTCCTATAATACGCATACTGTACTATCTTTTAAAATGTTTAAACCTTTAAGTTCTTTCGCACTGGCTTCGTCATTAACTTTCCATTTTTCTTCCGCATCCAAGACGACGATCTCGGTTGTGTAGTTTGTCAATCGATTAGCGTACTCTGCGTCCACATCGCCACCGCTCCATAATATTCGATCAACTTTACCCTTAATATCAAAATTGCGCAGTATACTCAATATAAAATACGAAATATCATCAGCTGTAGCTATCTCAAAAGTATTATAGAGATGCATTTCACCGTCTATAAACAAGAATACATCGGCCTGTGAATCATAAAGGTGAATACCCATTGTGTGACCACTTTTGAAAATAAATGGCATAGCTTGCTTCAATAATATATCAAACATGGAAACGAAATGAGCCTTCGGGTAAAGTTTTTTCCAGCGATTCATTAAGAATAGATCATATTGATAAAGTGCAGTCGCAGCTATGGAAGTAATCGGTTTGTCCATAATACTCTCAGCACTTCCATCTACAAAATAATCTACATACAAAGATTTATCAGATGCATTAAAAATCTCCGTTGGTACCCAAACTAAACTTTGATGTGGTACAGCTATATATACTTGTGCAAATGGTAAACTTAATAGCTTAATAGCCTCGGTATTAGGATTGATGTTATCATATTTCATATACACCAATACTTGCTTATCTTGATCTAAAACCACCAATTGATCGTAAATCAAATCAGATTGCACGTAAAGATTATATGTCGATATATATTGAAGATGAAAATCCTCGGAAGTATAATTCATACTAAAAAAGTTAAATAAGTCGGAATATCGCTTAATATAACAAAATTAGGTTTTAGAATTGAATTGACAAACCTTTTAGATAACTTTGAACGTGTATATAAAAAATCTATTAGCGCAACAATTCACTTGGAAGCCGACATCTCAACAAGAACAAGTTTTTGGACTTCTAGACGAGTTCTTAACTACATTCGACAATCGATCTTGCTTTGTTCTGAAGGGTTATGCAGGTACGGGTAAAACAACCATTATTTCTGCTCTAGTTAATATGTTAGGAAGGTTGAATATGCGTTCAGTATTGCTTGCTCCCACAGGTCGTGCGGCTAAAGTCATGGGGAACTACTCCGGACGAAAAGCACTGACCATTCATAAGAAAATCTACCGCAAGAAATCTGCTTCTTCTATCCAAATGGACTTTGATTTGGGAGAAAATCTACATGAAAATACGTTGTTCATTGTCGATGAAGCGTCCATGATTACTACTGAAGGGTTTTCTATGTTCTCTAATGGTTTGTTAGCTGATCTGTTAGCCTATATTAGATCTGGCAAAAATTGCACGCTTATGCTTGTCGGCGATACAGCACAGTTACCTCCTGTAGGGCTAGATTATTCGCCTGCGCTAGATCCAAATTATATTTCATCTGAATTTGGACTACATACATTTGTCTATGAAATGACTGATGTCGTACGCCAAGATAAAAACTCAGGAATATTATTTAATGCTACGAAGATCCGGAATGACATCCGACTTGACGAAGATAATCCCGAGTACACATATCCTAAATTCATTACCAAAGGGTACAGAGATGTTTTTAGAATGAACGGTGATAGGCTAATAGAAGGTTTGCACTATGCTTACGACAAGTATGATATTGAGAATTGTATGGTCATTTGTCGATCCAATAAATCTGCAAATCTGTACAATAAACACATCCGTAACCAAATCTTGTTTAGAGAAGAAGAGATTACTGGTGGTGATATCATAATGATCGTTAAGAATAATTATTATTGGCTTCAGCAACATGATGAAACACATACAGGGTTTATCGCCAATGGTGATATGGCTCGAGTGCGCAAAGTAAGTAATATCCATGAAATTCATGGTTATCGATTTGCTGACCTTTACTTAGAGTTTATGGACAATAACGAAGGAGATGCTATCAGATGCCGGGTTTTATTAGATAGTCTTCATGTAGACGCTGCTCAAATGCCTACTGACGAGCAACAAAAGCTATATCAAAGTATTAGTAAAGATTATGAAGATATTCCATCTAAGAAAGATCGTATGGAAGCAATCAAAAAGGATCCTTACTATAATGCATTACAAGTGAAATTTGCTTATGCTATCACTTGCCACAAAGCTCAAGGTGGTCAGTGGCCGCTAGTCTTTGTCGACCAAGGTTACATGACTGATGAGATGTTGACTACTGAATTCTTACGTTGGTTATATACGGGCATAACACGTGCTACAAGAGAATTATTTTTGGTAAATTTTAATGAGAAATTTTATTAGAATATAATTTTTCAATCTACAAGCGTACTCTATCCAAAATTTTACAACCCAAATAGTCTAAAGATTCAGGATAAGGTCTATTTTAGCAAAAAATTAACGTACATAATTTATGAAATATTACCTGTTAGGACTATTTGCTTTGTGCTGTACTTTGGTAAACGCACAGAATAAAAGCGATATAGTAAAACCTAATTATCAACTAGCTGCTAAGTTTTCACCTAACAAACTTAGAACGCTGATCTATTCTACAGATGTCAGACCTAATTGGATCAATCATGGCGACAAATTTTGGTATGAATACACTACTTCTTCAGGTAAGAACTGGTACTTAGTAGAGCCTTCATTAAAGAAAAAAACACCATTATTTGATAATGGTGAGATGGCTGCTAAAGTGACAACTATTGTCAAAAATCCATTTGACGCACAACATTTGCCTATACAAAACCTTCGCTTTTTAGAGAATGAAAATATCATTCGCTTTGAGGTACAAAGCACCAAAGATACCGTAAAGAGCAAAGATGAAATTGAAAAACTTACGAACAAACGCGATACTTTAAAAAAGAAACTCTTCCATCTAGAATATAATATTGCGTCAAAACAACTGAAAGAGATTTCAGATGAAACTAAGGAAAAAAACAAATTACAATGGGCTACATTTAGTCCAGATACAGCCAAAGTGTATTATGCAAAAGATTTCAACCTATATTGGATGGATTACGCAAACTACCAAAAAGCTGTAAAAAATGAAAAAGATTCTACTATTGTAGAACATCAAATTACTACTGATGGCATTCAATATTATGCTTGGGGTGGTGATCAGTACAGCACGACTACTGGTAGCGCAAAGTCAGATGCAGAAGATAAAAAGAAAAGACATGGTGTTCGCCTACTTTGGTCGCCTAATGGTGAACATTTTTTAGTTCAACGTAAGGACAATAGACATCTATCACCTTTATGGGTTCTTAATAATGTTGGAAGTGCACGACCAACTTTAGAAACATACAAATACCTAATGCCTGGTGAGACTGATTCTACAGAAGCAGAGTTACACTTATTTAGTGTGAATAATCATCAGCCAAAACGTATAAATGTTGCAGCATTCAAAAACCAAACTTTATCGTTGTGGTCAAAAGACTATAATAAAGAAAGTAAAGTAGGAAAATACTACATCAACTACTGGTTAGGTGATAACAATGAATTTTATTTAGCTAGATCATCTAGAGATTTAAAGAAAATTGATGTTTTAGCTGTTAATGTTAATGGATCTGTAAAAACGCTTGTGGAAGAGCGCTCTAACGTATACCAAGACATCAAGAAAATTCAGTTAGTTAACGGAGGGAAACAATTTATCCACTGGTCACAACGTGACGGATGGGGACATTTTTATCTTTATGATATCAATGGAAAATTGATTAACCAAATCACTAAAGGCGAATTTCACTGTGATGAATTGTCAGCATATCATGATGCAACAGGTACATTATATTTCAAAGCTAATGGCAGAGAAAAAAATATTGACCCTTATTATAATTTCTACTATTCTGTTAATAAAGCTGGTGGTGCTGTAAAATTAATTACGCCAGGTGACTTTGATCACCAAGTAGAAATCAGCGAAAGTGGAAATTATATCATTGACAATTTCAGTAGAGTAAATACTACTCCACAGACTAATTTATACAGTGCAACTGGCCAGTTAATTATGAAACTGGAAGAGGCAGATTTATCTCAACTATTTGCAGCAGGTTACAAATTTCCTGAACCATTCAAAGTAAAAGCAGGTGATGGCATCACCGATATTTATGGAGTGATGTATAAGCCATTCGACTTTGATTCGACGAAAACATACCCTTTAATTGAGTACGTATATCCAGGTCCACAAACAGAAGCTGTCAATAAAAGCTTCGGAAGATCGATGGATCGCATAGATCGTCTTGCGCAAATGGGATTTATTGTAGTTTCAGTTGGTAATCGTGGAGGTCATCCATCACGTTCTAAATGGTATCACACTTACGGATATGGTAATTTACGTGACTATGGATTGGAAGATAAGAAAGTAGCTGCAGAGCAGTTAGCTAACAGACATCCATTCATAGACATCAATCGTGTAGGTATCACAGGTCACTCTGGTGGTGGATTTATGTCAACAGCTGCAATGCTAGTGTATCCTGACTTCTTCAAAGTTGCGGTATCTGGTGCTGGTAATCACGAAAATAATATTTACAACAGATGGTGGTCAGAGCGTCACCACGGTGTACAGGAAGAAATCACTGTAAAAGGTGATACAACGTTTAAATATCAAATAGAAAAGAATTCGGAATTAGCTAAAAACCTAAAAGGTAAGTTAATGATCGTAACAGGAGATATAGATAACAACGTACATCCAGCTAACTCTATCCGTGTAGTGGAAGCGTTAATTAAAGCGAATAAACGTTTTGATTTCGTACTACTGCCAGGACAGCGTCATGCTTTTGGCGATATGACTGAATATTTTTTCTGGACGATGGCTGATTATTTTTCAGAACATCTATTAGGTGATTCGAAAATGAATGAGACGGATATGACGGAAATTAATATCAATCAACCGAAAAGAAGATAATATCGGATGAATATATCCAACAATAAATATTTGATAGAGGCACTATATACATATAGTGCCTCTAATCATTTTAGGATTTCCGAAGTAAATCCTTCGCCATTAGAACTATTGGAGATCATAAAAAGTACAATAGATCCTCGATTAGCGTTTAAAGCTGCTTGGGCTTTAGAACATAGACTGATCAATGATCTAGAATTATGCAGAACGTATTTTAATGAGATCGCTGCGATTTTCGTATCTTCAAGAAATTGGTCTTTATTAAGATCATTAAGCAAAATACTACTATACATCGCGAATAATGATAACACTTTTTTCAAGAATAATGCAGAAGTATTGACATCGTGTTTTGATTTCATCCAAGATCGAGAATGCCCTATTGCGGTACGATGTAATATCTATGATATTCTATTAAGATATTGTTATTTCTATCAAGAAATCTATCAAGAAGTGAGATTAAGTATTGAATATGATTTGGAAAACATCAGTTCGGCTGCATTATTAAGCCGTGGAAAACGTGTTCTAAAGAGATTAGAAAGAATAACGTAGACCAACATAATAAGCATTATACCGATCTTTTTGCCCATCGACCAATCTATTTGATACAGTACCGTCTTCATTGGTTACTACTCGTCTGGCATGGAATCCATCTAAATTCTCATTTGACCCATAGTTGAATTGCGCATTGAATACTGCACTTAAATAACCTGTTTTACTCCATTTTACTGAAGAAATAGGTAAGGCGAAACCTATATTTAAGGATGGTAAAATCCATGTACCATTCGCATCGTTGTAATTAGCAACATCAAGATTGTAGGAATCATCCATATCGTACGTATTACGTAACGCACGCATACCAACACCTAAATAGAATGCATTAAGTCCACGTTGAATGGCCTCATTAGAAAATTTATCGTTCATAAACATTTCAAAAGGGTGTACAGTAACATTACCTCCGGCAGCTAAGTAGCTATTTCTAACGGCTTTAAGTGAATCTTGGGACTGTGCACGCAGGGCACCAATTTGCCCTTCTACACCAATATACAATCCTTTCAATAGTTGATAGTCAATTTTACCAACTATGACATGACCAAGTTTGTCATTATCTTTTAGCGTACCATTTAGCTGGGTGATACCAGTTCCGATAGTGATATGAAATGGAGAGTAAGCATTTTTATCATCCCCAAATGGTGGAGGACATCCTGGTTGGGCTATTACGCTCAAAAATCCTATTGCAAACAGAAATGTTAAAAAGACTCTCATAATCTATAGAATTGGTTTATCAAAATAAGGTATTGCCCTTATCATAGTATGCCCTTCCTAAATGTCGATAAGCACTTTCTGTACACTCACGACCTCTAGAGGTTCGCATAATATAACCTTCTTGAATCAAAAACGGCTCATACACTTCCTCTATCGTTCCTTCATCCTCCCCTACAGCAGTAGCAATTGTCTTCAATCCAACGGGACCTCCCTTAAATTTATCAATAATTGTTGAAAGAATCTTATTATCCATCTCATCTAATCCATCTTCATCCACATTTAATGCATTAAGAGCATACTGTGCAATAGATTTATCGATACTTCCATTACCTTTAATTTGTGCAAAGTCACGAGTTCTACGTAACAAAGCATTGGCAATACGAGGCGTTCCACGACTTCTCCTTGCTATCTCATAAGCACCTTCTTCCGATATAGCAGCATCTAATATACTTGATGATCGCTGCACAATAGAAGTTAGTAGTTTGGAATCATAATATTGCAAACGGGCGTTGATACCAAATCGCGCACGCAAAGGTGCAGTTAAAAGTCCACTTCTCGTTGTCGCACCTATTAAAGTAAAAGGATTAAGCGTTATTTGGACCGAACGAGCATTAGGACCAGTTTCCAACATTATATCGATTTTGAAGTCCTCCATTGCAGAATATAAGTACTCTTCCACAACAGGCGATAAACGATGAATCTCGTCAATAAAAAGGATATCTCCCTCCTCTAACCCAGTTAATAAACCAGCAAGATCACCTGGTTTATCCAATACTGGTCCAGAAGTAATTTTTATACCTACCCCCATTTCATTAGCAATGATATGTGATAAAGTAGTTTTACCTAATCCTGGAGGCCCGTGTAATAGAACGTGATCCAAAGCTTCTCCGCGAAGTTTGGCTGCTTGTACGAAGATTGATAGGTTATCTAAAATCTTTGCTTGGCCCGTGAAATCATCAAAAGTTTGCGGACGCAAAGCTCTTTCTACATCTTTATCCGTAGGATTCAATCGTTCGGGATTGGGATCAAGGTATTCGTTCATTATTTATATGATTTAAATAAACTCTCTAACTTCAATTGAATAACACCGAAGAATGCTTCACGAAATATTTTCGTACTCATTTTTGACACGCCTAATGTCCTATCCGTAAATATAATGGGGACTTCGACTACATTAAACCCATATTGTATAGCTTTGAATTTCATTTCAATTTGAAAAGCATAGCCAACAAATTTAATAGCATTCAGATCAATCTTCTCTAATACCTTTCGATTAAAACAAACAAACCCAGCTGTAGCATCTTGTATATGTATACGGGTTACTAAACGCACATAAACCGAAGCAAAGTAAGACATTAATACACGGCTCATAGGCCAGTTGACAACATTTACACCTGTTACATAGCGAGATCCGATAACCATATCTGCACCATCTATAGCCGCTGCACGCAAGCGGATCAAATCTTCTGGATTATGACTAAAGTCTGCATCCATCTCAAATATATACGTATAATCACGAGCAAGTGACCATTTGAATCCA
>JAZQRD010000074.1:0-30423 GCA_045629405.1 Sphingobacterium sp.
AGGTTTGAATTTGTTAACTTTCGCTATATTCTAACTACTCGTTACGCTACATGATCATATTTTCTTAAAGAACTTTTCTCGAATCCGCATCGCGCTTCTTCTATATATTTCGAGCATTACTGCTGTACTTATCTTTTTCATTCCCCCTTCGTTTCCGTCGGGACTGCAAAGGTAGAAACTTTATTCTAAACCGCAAATTTTAATTGAAGTTTTTTTTCTTTTAGCAGAAGTTGATAAATCAACTTAAACCTTGTTTCTATTCCTCTATTTCAGCGCCGTTTCCAGCCTTACTCCCTTGCGGAGTGATGCAAAGATAGAACTTTTAATCCCATAATTGCAAATGAAAATAGCTTTTATTCTTAAAACAATAGCTAACTCGCTATGGGAATGTATTATAGTTTTCAGATTTTAATATTTAACCGTTTATAAAACGAGAAATTGGCTACATATTATGTATTAAATGAAAATATCTGTCATTCCCTACTGTTTGTATATAGTAAACACCTACAATATGCAATATCCTTATTATAATATAAGAATATCGCCATTTTATCGCACTGCAAATCGATATTCTGTCTTACTATTATAAGAATCATTCGGTTTTAATACGGTTGATGGAAAATTTGGATGATTTGGAGAATCTGGATAATGTTGCGTCTCTAAACACAATGCCGATCTCCAAGGATAGGATTTACCAGCTTTTCCTTTTGGATCATCAGACGACATAAAATTCCCACTATAAAACTGCAATCCAGGTTCAGTAGTCAAAATCTTCATTTCGATACCAGTCTTTGGCGCATAAAGCACTGCTACTTCCTCAAAATCACTTTTCTTATTTAATTCAAAATTATGATCATAACCTTTACCAAATTTCAGTTGTCCATGATTCTGATCTACATCCTTACCAATAAGTTTTGCTGTAGTAAAATCAAATGCTGTACCTTCTACAGATAAACTTTGACCTGTCGGAATCAATACTTCATTGACCTCAGTGATATGACTGGCGTTAATCAACAATTCATGATCAAGAATAGTAGCATCCCCTGCCCCATTGAGATTGAAATATGCATGATTAGTCAAATTTAATACAGTCTCTTTATCTGTAGTAGCTGAATAAACTATTTCTAACCCATTATTTTCATTTAACGTGTAAGTAACAGACATCCTTACATTACCAGGATATCCAGCTTCGCCATCTGGAGAATCATAAACTAGGGTAATAGAATTGCTAGAATTATTATCTATGTTCCATACTTTATTAAAGACTCCATTCGTTCCACCATGAAGAGAATTACCATTATCGTTCTTTTCTAGCGGATAGGTATTCCCATTCAATTGGAACGATGCATTTCCAATTCGATTCCCATAGCGTCCTACTATTGCGCCATAGAAATTATTCGTATTATTTACATACTCTTCCGCGGTATCATATCCTAATATTATGTCTACATTATTTTGTTTCTTATCTTTAACTACTAATTTAACCAAACGAGCTCCAAAATTCGTAATCGACACATCTATCTTACCATTAGTAATATGATATAGATTTATTTGCTTTCCGTCGAGCATCGCTGAAAAAGAACTTAGCGAATCCGCGCTATTGCTAGTAATATAATGTTGATTGTTATTGGATTGCTGACAAGAAGTGAATAATGCCGCAGTCAAACCGAGAAAGCATAGGTATTTTTTGATCATAATGATTAAAGTTTAATTACATCAATTCACAACATTTTGGCAAAGTATATTATGTTGCGAAACTTTTATGAGTATTGATTATTATAATAATTGGTTAATTAGATAACTGGCTTTCAAATTATCTATTGAAAATAAGGTTTATTTCGTAAAGATTGAAATTTCTATATCAATTTAAATATAGACAAGATATTAGTAGTTCAAATGCTTATCAATATATCAACTGTATCATGAAGCTTGGATAGGTGTAGAAAAAAATTGTTGAATTGATAGAATTATATATACATAAAGGAGAAATGTAATTATTTTCCGAATGAAATTCGTAAGCTTATAAATTTAGAAGAGGATATTGTTTTAGATTTACTCTTAAATTAGTATTTTTAGTTTTTTATAAGATAAACATTCACAGAAATTATGCTTAAATCGATTCTTTCAGCTATATTATTTTTAACTATTACAAGTAGTTTTGCTCAACTTACCCTTCAGCAAAAGTTGCAATCTGACTTGAAATTAAACGAGCAGTTTTCTGTCCTATTGTTACAATCAAGATCCCAAGATGCGGACTTCAAAATCATTCGTAAGTCGAACATCGAAATAATACAACGAAATGTTAACGACTCTATAGCCAAATACACGAAAGAGACTGCAGATCTTAAGAAAAATTCTTCATCTGCTGTAAATGACGTCAAAGTCTTAAGAGATTCTTTGAGCACCGTAACAACAGCATTAGATGTAGAGAAAAAGAAAACAGACAGTATCGCATTTTTAGGGATAGATTTCTCTAAAGGAACATATCATACAATTGTATGGAGTATCATAGTTGTATTAGCATTAGCTTTCTTAGGCACCTTGGCTTCATATCGTAAATCTAAAATTGACACAGACGAACATCGTAAGTCAGTAGATCAATTACAGGACGAATTACAGACGCTACGAAAAAAATCTATTGAAAAAGAGCAACAATTAAAACGTCAGTTATTAGACGAACAATTGAAACGCAACTCATAAAAAAAACACCCGCCAAATGGCGGGTGTTTTTTTATAGACATGTTATTTAACGTCTTTCAGACTCTGCTCTAACTTACCTCCTTTGTCGCTTTTCACGACAATCTTGGCATTTGTAGGATTGCCCTTAACGATCCACCTAACTTTCACAGATGAATTACCTTCAATCGTACTTACTTCAATATCACTTGGATTATAGACTTGTTCAGCTGTCTGGTTAAAATCTGCATTCAACACACGCATACCAGCTATCACATTCGCTCCTTGCAAACTAATGATATTTGGAGGTGTCACTTTAAAACGCACGTCATGATCTGAGTGTGTAGGTATAATACGTGAATTATATACTTCAGCATTAACCTCGTATAAGTTACCACCCAACGACTTAACACTTGTAGCGGTAAATTCTAACTTCGGCGTATGATAAGCGTGATAAATTGTAAATGCAGCATTACGATGTGCATCCTCTAATAGTAAAAAACCAGGATGATTTCTAGAAGCGTTCTTCTTTCCTCCACCAATCTCAATTTTTCCAAATTGTGGATGATCATATTCCTTCCATGGCACAAATGCATCTTCAAACATCAACAATCTATCAAAATCATAATATTCAGGACCTTGTCGATTCTTCGCTTCCGCCTTATCATTGAATAATTTATAATTTGTCATTAACTCATTCGAGAAAGTGAATATACCTCTTCCTAAAGCTAAGAAATCAATTTCACCGCCATATACAGTATACAAATCTTTGTGAATAACGATATAGTCATATCCCGGTATCATTTTTTCCCCGACTTTTCCTATTGCATCGTAAACTTGTACATCTCTGCGCGAATAAAATTTTTCGTCTTCAGCCGCTCCTGGACCACGTAAGATCATACCACCATAATTGTGATAAGACTGTGCTGCCGCAATATTAGGATGATTCATGATAAAATCTTTTACAGCACGCGTCTCAGGAAGAGTCCCTGGATAAAACAAGGCACCATTCTGTACATAACTTGGCTGCCAGTTCCATCCCCAATCACGGTTTGGATCATAAGTACCCGTAATATCTTCGTTTACTAATCCATCACCATCGTTATCTATACCTTCATAACCCAACATTTCATATTCACCTTGTTCACCTGGTTTCACGGGGATCATCATGAATTTATTGTTAGGATCTTGCTTTAAACGACCCGTTTTAGATTTACGTCGCATCATCACGATATGACCATCACCGTCTAAATCGTCGTAAAGATCTTCGGCTACTGCACCATCACCATCATTATCAAATGGTCTTCGTCCAGTACGTGAGGAGTTCATAGTATTAGGCTCATAAATAAAATACTCACGCGAATCGGGGCTTATTGTAGGAGCAATATAGAATGTCTTATCCTTTAAGATTTCTTTAATCATCTCTACGGAGTTTGAATTCTCTGCAAGATACCAAGCTGTATACATCGCAATCTCCGAACCTTGCAATTCGTTAGCATGAATATTACCATCTATCCAGATAGCAGGTTTATCTTTAGGCGAACCTGTACTAAAGTCAGTCACTGTCAGCACAAAAATATCTCGTCCTTCATAAGATTTACCGATGGATTCATATTTGACTAGATTAGGATAGGCTTTCTGCAAATCTTTGTAAAATTGCTCCATCTGCGTTAGATCGTGATATCGATTCCAATTCATCGGAACTTTGGGGTTAGAAGGCGAACCTATAGCTCGCAACCCTGAAACTTCTTTCGATGTGTCGTTCTGCTTTTGTGCTTGTACTAAAGAGAATGATAAAGCAAGACATACTCCTAGTAATGTTGTTTTCAATTTCATATCTTCAGTATTATAGTGTTACTTCAATTGTTTTTTCACCAGCTGTAGGACATCCTACAGTCAATGTTGTTTTTCCTTTTCCTTTTACTAACCAAGAGAAAGTCATAGACTTTCCTGCCGCTAAAGTTGGATACGTTTGTAAGCGTTTACCACTAATAAACTGTTGACTCTTTTGTAATTCTAACACCGTCTTAAGCTTAGGTACATATTTCAGACGATCAGTAATAGCCGAATAAGTTGGCATCTTGCCCGTATTATAAACTTGTACTTCTACGCGATAGATATCATCTCCCAAAGATGTTACCTTTGGAGTAGAAAAGTCTAATGTCGCCATCGAACGAACTAAAGAAAGAATGAAATTCGTATGCTCTGAAGCTACACTTTTGAGATGCTCTATAGGAGGATTGTTTTTAAATATTTCGACAACACCGCCGACTTCAACCTCCTGATTTGGGAAGTCAGGATGATTTACTTTTTGCCACGGTAAGATAGCTCCTTGGATATTATTCTCTTTAACCCAATGAACGAACTTATCCTCTTCCTTAGTTACTTTTTTGCCATCAGTTGAAGGAGATGGCGTCCACCAACTAGGTGTCACAAAACTAAATTTACCTGTGTGGTAATATATCGTACTTGAAAAATTGCCCTTTCCAGCTGGTAATTTCGGAGCCTCACCCAACGATTTGACTGATTGAGTGTACAAGTGGCTCACATACTTAGATACTTCTACATCATTACTCTGCCAAGACTTAACGATACGTTCGCTAGCTTTACGTGGATCAAACACTTCTGGAGAAGACAGATTATTCTGCAATCCAAAATGCAGGACCGCAGCAATTTGTGGATTATCAAATATAAAATCGATGATGGCACGTGTCTCAGGCTCAGATGCTGCATAGTCTCCAGATTCGGCTTCAAATATTGGGTAATCAAACCCAAAGTTTTTGTCGAGGTTTACACCACCTGCGCCGTCTTCACCTATACGTCCATCTTTATCGATATCGATACCCTCGATGAACACTTCATAATCTCCCTTTTCACCCTTTACTGGATCAGCATTAACTAAGAAGTCAAACAATAACGCATGTGCTTTAAAAACACCTGCTGGCGACTTGATTCGCATCTGCGAAATCACGCCATCGCCGTTAAGGTCTTTGGAAGGATTTTCATCAATTCTACCATCTCTGTCATTATCGATGACACGACCATTACCAGATGTCCACTGTAGATCTGTAATATTGCGTTTGTATGCATCAATATTTAATACTGGGATAATCCAAATTGATTTGGTCTCAAGCAGCTCTTTCAACTCATTTTGAGGTAGTGCAATTAACTCTTGAGCTACATGCATAGCATTAACAACACCCGCCGGATGCTTACCATCTACACCTGCGACAATCAACAATGTAGGCTTGGGAGATTTGGTAGATTGAATTTTAATTATTGGAATTTGCTCGCCCGCATAGCTTTTACCAATATGCGCACGTTCTACAAGTGAATTGCTCGAGGTCTTAGCTATCTCGTCTAGCAAGCCCTTGTAGGAAGGATAATTTAACTGGCTCCATGCTAAACAAGGCATTAGCAGAGAAAGCCCTAAAAAAAGTCTTTTCATAAAAGGTGGTTGATACAGATTAGTAGTTATATAAACTAATCTACAATGTAGTAAAAAAAAATCAAAACAGAAAAAGGTGCTTTACGCACCTTTTTCTATAATGTTATTTAATAACTTCTAATTTACACCAGCGTATGGATTTTGATCCGCTTCTGTCAACGCTTCGTTATTCACAATTTCTAATTGAGGAATTTGACATATCAGTCGATAATCATTAGACGGGAATGTACCAACTGGAGCTGTTGCATTTGCTACGTATCCATTAAGGAATGATACTCCCCAAGTATAATGTCCTTCCTTATTAGTTGCTGTTTCTTGGTAGCGTATCAATGGTTTTTGCAGACGCAATAAATCATACAAACCAGTCACGCCTTCACATAGTAACTCTTTACGACGCTCTACATAAATCGCTTCTAACAAATCCGTTCCTTGAGAAGCTGTTGTTAGATTACGGACATTACGAGCTGTTTGTAATTTATTCAAATGTGTTAATCCTTGACCATTATTTAACTGTGCAGATGCTTCAGCCATGATCAATAACATCTCTGCGCTACGCATTAAAGATACTTCAGGTCGTGTATTACCTTGTACAGCACCATTTGCATCACCATAGTGTTTATATTTATCATAAGCCCATTTTGTAGACCATTCTGTACTTGCATTATTCGTACGTTTCCAGAATTGATAACGATCCTCTGTCTCTTCAAACAAATTCTTATACTGACCATCTACGAAGAAGTTTAAGAATGCATAGATAGGCCCGTCCGTAAAACCTTCACCATAACTAGCATCCTGATTGTACCAAAAATTAAATTGCGTACCACCACCAAGATTATTTTGATCTGTATATTTCATAGCCCAAATAACTTCTGGATATGCTTTTGAAATCACATCATCAAAACCACCTCGATATTGCTCTTTAGTCATCAATGAAGGATATTTCGAATATACTTCTGTCGCAGATGCCAATGCGTTATTCCAATCGTTCATCACAAGATATACGCGCGCTAGCTGTCCAGTCACTACATCTTTATTGATAAACCATTGTCCTTCACGATTGTAATTTGCTAATAAAGATTTCGCATCATTAAGATCTGTTAGGATTTGATCATAACACGCTTGTACTGAAGAACGAGGTAAACTTTGTTCGCCTTTAGATGACAATCTTAATATAACACCAGGCTTATTCTTAGCAATAGCGTATGTCTGCTGATAATTTTGAATCAAATGAAAATAACATATTGCACGGATTGCTTTCGCTTGACCTAGGATTTCATTTTTTTCGATGTCACTGCCTTGCGCTGATTCCACATTATCAATCACAATATTTACCTGATTAATGATCTTATACATCATCGACCAAATACCATCAGACAGCCCTGTAGCTTGTGTTTTAGTGGGCTCATAACGATATGCTGTTAATTGATTACCTCCCATATTTGTATGGCAAAGAATATCCGAACCACCCAAGTCTACATACATCTGCAAACCTGGAAGTCCAGCATAAGCACGATCTGAACCTTGAGAATTAAAATATAACTGCTTATATGCTGAAGTCAAAATT
This sequence comes from Sphingobacterium sp., assembly GCA_045629405.1. Lineage (GTDB taxonomy): Bacteria > Bacteroidota > Bacteroidia > Sphingobacteriales > Sphingobacteriaceae > Sphingobacterium. The sequence continues at coordinate 7,689 of JAZQRD010000074.1, forward strand.
TTCTCCAAGCCTGCAGTATTAGCCAATGCAATCTCATCTGATGTATTGACTGAAGAGCTTGTCTCTAAGAAATCACTACATCCTGTAGTAGTCATTCCCAGAGCAGCCGATAGTGTTATAATTTGTAATTTTTTGAAAATATTTTTCATAGCGCTGATTAAAATGAAATTTGTAATCCTCCTGTGAACACTCTTCTTGAACCTTGGATACCATTATCAGTATCTGCACTACCATTGTAGTTATTACCAGATAGACCTGTCTCTGGATCCGAGAAACGTTTTTTAGCTGAACCAAAAGTCATCAAGTTATCACCTGAGACAAATACACGTAAGTTCGATATACCCAATCTCTCTAATGAAGATTTTGGCAGACTATAACCTAAAGCAACATTTCTCAATCTCAAGAAGTCATTTTTGAACACATAGAAATCTGAAGAACGACGTGTATTAGAGTAGTCATCATTAGACCATTTTGGTAATAATGCATTATCTCCTGGCTTTTTCCAACGGTCTTCAACCAAATCCTGAATCACACCTACACCGCCACGCAATGCCGTACGCTCTACATAAGCGTAATCAAACATACGCGCACCTAATGAATAGTAAAACATGAAAGAGAAATCCAAGCCTTTAAACTTAAAACTATTCGTCAATGAACCGTATACTTTAGGTAGTGTAGATCCTACATTTTGATAATCATTCGTCGTCACCTTACTAAAGTCTTCTGTTTTCACCCAGTCATCATTCGTACCGCGTACCCAGTATTGCATATTACCAGATTCAGGATTCACACCAGCATTTTTTACCATGAAAAATTCGAATAATGATTTTCCTTCTTCTACTTTATAACCTGCTGTACGATTTTCGTAAGTAAATGATCCTCCTGGTAAATAGGTAATTTCATTTTTCAATGTAGAAACGTTCGCATCTACTTTCCAATTGAAATTCTCTTTGCGGATAGCATCTGCACCTAATGTAAATTCAAATCCTGAATTCTTTAAATTTCCTAGATTCGTATTCTGTCCTACCGCAGCACCTGCTTGTGCAGACAATGGCAGTGCTTTATAGAATAATAAATCTTGAGAATTACGTGTATAATATTCAATAGTACCTGTCAGACGACGGAATAACGAAAAATCAAAAGCTGTATTAAATTGCTTATTGCGTTCCCATTTTAAGTCTGGCGTAGCTATTGCCGAAGGACGTAATCCAGCTACTGTATACAAATCATCCGAAGCATATACACCTTGGTAAGCATATAATATTTCACCACCAGCTATACCTGACGCATTTCTAGTGATTAGTTTGTCATTTCCTGTCGTTCCATAACTAGCTCTGAACGAAAGATTATCTAACCAGCTTACATCTTTCAAGAAGTCTTCTTGACTGATTCTCCACGAAAGACCTGCTGAGAAAAAGTTACCCAAACGATTATCAGGACTGAAACGCGACGAGCCATCACGTCTTACTGAACCTGACAAAAAGTACTTACTGTCGAAATTGTAATCTACTTTTCCAAAAAAAGACATAAGCGCATAACGATCGCGGTATGAGTTATTACTCCAGTTGCGAGTTGTAGATCCTAGTTCGTATTGCCCGATCTGCATGATACCCTCACCATAAGCATAATCATAATAGTAATCACGAGAATAAGCCTCTTGACCTGCTAATGCCGATAGATTATTACGTCCAAAACTTTGCTCCCATGTTAAGATATTATTGAAAGTGACAGATTTGTTATCACCATTAGAGCGTGTTGCAGAACCGCCACTTGTAGTTACAGTCACACCGTACGGTTGCAATTGTGATGAACTATGTACAGCTGAACCATAACCAAATGTTTTGGTAATATTGTTATCTATACTTAGTGAGGTTTTGAATTTTAGATTATATGGTAATTTGATATCTGTAAAGAATCTCGAAGACAACATGTGGCGCATATTGTTATTGAAACTCTCATCATTCGGATTATCCCAATAGTCTCCTCCATTATTCAATGCTTGTATACCAAAAAAGTTATTAGTGTACGTACCGTAGTCAAACATACGCTCCCCAGTCTTTTGAGAATATACCCAATCCGTATTATCCATATTTCTCAACCAAGGCGACTGTAAAGTACTTGTAAATACTAATGCACGACTCGCTCCAGAAAGGTTTTGTTTAGAGTTCGAATACGACAAGTTACCACCTACTTGCAACCAATTATTGACTTGAGAACTTACATTTGCTCGGAAATTATAACGCTTGAAATACTGTCTATTCGCAAAGCCATTATCGTCCAAATATCCAGCTGACAAAAAGTAATTCGTCTTGCCCTCATTTGAGGTACCACTCAAATCGACACCATAGTCTTGTCTTAATTTACGAGAGAAAACTGCACCATAAAAATCGTAATCTTTCTCATCCCAGATGATGTCTAGATTGGGATTGATATATGGATTACCATTACCATCATGTAAAACATAGTCTTCATTGATGTGACGGAATGGTGATACATAGGAATTTTCATTTTTGGAGTTCTTCACCCCTTTTAGCAATTTACCTAATACATTATTCGTAGCCCAATCACCAGCTTCACTTGGAGAAAGACCATATTTATAATGTTGGTCATTATACATACCTTCCCAAGTATTTAGCAATTGATCGTATGGGTTAGCCTTTTCTGGATATGGTACTGCATTGTCCGAAGTTCCCCATGAAGAACGAAAATTAATTTGCGGCTTACTAGATTTACCCCTTTTGGTAGTAATCACCACAACTCCGTTCGCAGCACGCGATCCATATAATGATGACGCGGCAGCATCTTTCAAAACTGTGATGGATTCAATATCTGTTTGAGCAATAGAATTTAATTGTCCATCGAAAGGCATACCATCAACTACATACAGTGGGTTTGAAGACCCAGACATTGAACTAATACCACGTATCTGTATACGCGTATCACCACCAGGATTACCTTCATTATTTGTTACATTGACACCCGCACTCATACCTTGCAATGCTTCGGCGAATCCTGTTCCAGATATTTTCTCAATCTGTTCAGATTTTACAACAGTCGCAGAACCAGTAAAAGTTGACTTTTTAGCTGTACCGTATGCTACAACAACAACTTCATCCAGGTCTTCAGTAAGCGAAACAAGCTGAATGCGTAAGTTACGTTGACTACGCACAACAATCTCTTGCTGTTGATATCCAACATACGAGATGACTATTACGGCACCCTCTTTTACGTTTTCTAAATTGAATTGACCTTTTGTGTCTGAAGAAGTTGACATCACGGTCCCTTTGATACTGATAGACGCACCCGCTATTGGCCCGTTACCATCAGTGATCACGCCTCGTAAATTTGAGTTCTGCGTCCAAAAATTCATTTCAGAATACGTATGTGCAAACGTACTTTGAGTACTTGTTAAGGATGCAGCTAAAATCAGAGCGCTGATTAAAGCAGTTCTTTTCATTAAAATTGAATTGTATTATGGTTTATATAAGTTGATCGCAAACATATCAAAAAATCAGTCAAATCGAATTATTTAATTGCTAACAAATTAATATTCGATAGATTACGTGTATATTGTAGCTGATATACAGTGATTCACAACACAGAAAATTATTGAAAAATGCCAAACAATTTTAAACGATATCATAAATAAGGAAATTTCAAAAATTATTCTTCACAATCGTTTTGGTTTTCAATAGATATACATTATTTTTGCATTCCAAAATACAGACTGTAAAAGGTGCTGTAAATAAATTGATTAATAAATTTTAGTCCCTATAATATGCCCAATATTGGTAAAATAGCGCAGATTATCGGCCCAGTGGTTGACGTCAACTTTGCCGACAATGAAAATCTTCCTAAGATTTACGACGCATTGTACATTGAAAAAGAAAATGGACAACGTGTTGTTTTAGAAGTTCAACAACACTTAGGTGAGGAACGTGTTCGTACTATTGCGATGGATGCTACAGAAGGTTTAGTTCGTGGTATGAAAGTAATCGACACTGGTGCTCCTATCAAAATGCCTGTTGGTGAAGAGATCAAAGGTCGTGTATTCAACGTAGTTGGAGATCCTATTGATGGTATTCGCGAATTGGACAAAACTAATGGACGCCCTATCCACAACGTACCTCCAAGATTCGAAGATTTATCGACAGAAACTGAAGTACTTTTCACAGGTATCAAAGTTATCGACTTATTAGAGCCTTACGCTAAAGGTGGTAAAATCGGTTTGTTCGGTGGTGCCGGTGTAGGTAAAACGGTATTAATCCAAGAATTAATCAACAATATTGCTAAAGGTCACGGTGGTCTTTCTGTATTTGCTGGTGTTGGTGAGCGTACACGTGAAGGTAATGACTTATTACGTGAGATGTTGGAATCAGGTATCATTAAGTACGGTGAGCAATTCATGGAAGGTATGGAAAAAGGCGAATGGCCTATCGATACTGTTGACCAAGAATTAATGAAAGAATCTAAATGTACTTTCGTATTCGGTCAGATGAATGAGCCTCCAGGTGCTCGTGCTCGTGTTGCTTTATCAGGTCTTACAGTAGCGGAATACTTCCGTGATGGTGAAGGTGATGGTCAAGGTAAAGACGTGTTATTCTTTATTGATAATATCTTCCGTTTTACCCAAGCAGGTTCTGAGGTATCAGCTTTATTAGGTCGTATGCCTTCAGCTGTAGGTTACCAACCAACGTTAGCTACGGAGATGGGTTTAATGCAAGAGCGTATTACATCTACTAAGAACGGATCTATTACTTCAGTACAAGCGGTATACGTACCTGCCGATGACTTAACTGACCCTGCTCCAGCGACTACTTTCGCTCACTTAGATGCTACTACAGTATTGTCACGTAAGATTGCTGAGTTAGGTATCTACCCTGCGGTAGATCCTTTAGACTCGACTTCACGTATCTTATCACCTACTGTATTAGGTAACGAACATTATGATACTGCTCAACGCGTAAAAGAGATTTTACAACGTTACAAAGAGCTTCAAGATATCATCGCTATCTTAGGTATGGATGAATTATCTGAGGAAGATAAATTAACAGTACACCGCGCTCGTCGTGTACAACGTTTCTTATCTCAACCTTTCCACGTAGCTGAACAATTTACAGGCTTAAAAGGTGTATTAGTAGACATCAAAGACACTATCAAAGGTTTCAATATGATTATTGATGGTGAAGTTGATGAATACCCAGAGGCAGCTTTCAACTTAGTAGGTTCTATCGACGAAGCTATCGAAAAAGGTAAGAAATTATTAGCAGAAGCAGTTTAATTAGATATAAGAAATTAGATATGAGGTAATAGATTATTTATCTCATATCTATTTGAAGAACTTGTTCTCAAATCTCATATCTCGCATCTCATATCTAAAAAAGAATGAAATTAACAATTATCACTCCAGACAAATTAGCTTACGAAGGTGAAGTAACTGCTGTTACTGTACCCGGATCGGCTGGTTCATTCCAGATTTTGAAAGATCACGCTGCTATTGTCTCTACTTTAGAAGATGGTAAGGTTATTATCAAACAAAAAGATAATACCGAGCAAGTTATTTTTATTAAAGGTGGTGTCGTTGAGGTTAAAGACAACAATATCATTGTGCTTGCTGAAGGTATTGCACTGAATTAAGATAATTTTAATCTACTATATTAAAGCTCATCAAATCTTAATTTGATGAGCTTTTTTTTTGAAACTTATTAATAGCATAAGCAGTTTTAAGAAGAATTTTTCACAAAATTCACAATCGCTTCATCTCGACTATATATACTCATTTTAATATGAGTTTACACTACGCAGAATTAAATTTTGCAACATAGGGCAAATTATAAAAAAATACACCTAAATAAACCTACATTTTCCATATAAAATACTTTTTTAAAAAACTTTATTTGGCTATTGCATTAAAATTGAATTCCTATTAACTTGAGACTGTCAATTCATTAAGTCATCATGTATGATTTATTAAGTTATTAAAACTTATAAAATTAGCTGTTATGCAATACTATAATCAGAATACACTAATCTACCTTAACGGAGAATTAGTAAAAGCCAGCGATGCCAATATTGATTTATTTGGTCAATCATTGCATTATGGTTATGGCGCATTCGAAGGTTTACGCGCCTATAGTACGCATAATGGCACAAGGATTTTCAAAGCTGAGGAGCACTTCGATAGACTAGAAAAATCCTGTCAGGCTATATCTTTACCATTCAATTGGAACAAACGCACGTTAATAGAGCAGAGTTACCAATTGTTAGAAGCTAATAACTTACGTTCGGCTTATATAAGACCTTTGATATTCTCTGGTTCGAATATGCACTTGACAGCCTCTAACGAATCCAATATCATGATAGCTGCTTGGGAATGGGGACCTTATCTAGGACAGCATCTATTGGATGTTGCAATATCTAGCTATGAAAGACCTAACCCTAAGTCATTTCATCTGAATGCTAAAGTATCAGGACAATATATTAATTCAATTTTAGCCAGTAGTGAAGCTATTAAAAATGGATTTGATGAAGCTTTGATGTTAGATCAGGACGGATATGTAGCTCAGGCATCAAGTGAGAATATTTTTATAGAGAAAGATTTTAAATTATATACTCCTCCACTTGATAATGTATTCCCCGGTATCACAAGACAGACTGTAATTCAAATTTGCGAGGAATTAGGTTTTGAATTAATTGAGAAAAAATTGACAATTAAAGATGTTTATCAAGCAGATAGTGCCTTTTTATCTGGAACTGCTGCTGAAATAATTGGCATCAAAAAAGTAGATCAAGTGATTTACAAAGAACATTGGGAACAAACTATAGGAGCTACTATCCAAAGAAAATATAAAAACTTAGTTTTAGAACAAGAAAATTATGAAGTCATCATCTGATAACGGACAACAAAGTTTAAACAAATACAGTAGAATCTTTACGCAAGACGAGACACAGCCTGCAGCCAAAGCCATGTTATATGGAATTGGTTTGACTGATGCAGACATGGGCAAAGCACAAGTAGGTATTGCGAGCATGGGTTACGATGGTAACACTTGTAATATGCACTTAAATGACTTAGCGCAAGTTGTAAAAAAGGGTGTGTGGGCAAACGACTTGGTAGGTCTTACTTTTGGAACAATTGGCGTCAGTGATGGTATGAGCAATGGTACTGATGGTATGCGTTATTCATTGGTATCTAGAGATGTCATCGCAGATAGTATCGAAACCATCTGTGGGGGTCAGTATTATGATGGGGTGATTGCCATCCCTGGATGTGACAAGAATATGCCGGGTGCTATCATGGCTATGGCACGCTTAGATCGTCCTTCATTAATGGTATATGGTGGCACGATAGCTCCAGGCCATTACAAAGGTGAAGAGTTGAATATTGTATCAGCATTTGAAGCATTAGGCCAAAAGATCTGTGGCAACATGTCTGATGAAGACTTTCAAGGTGTTATAAAACATACATGTCCAGGTCCTGGTGCATGCGGTGGTATGTATACGGCGAATACAATGGCATCAGCTATAGAAGCCTTAGGAATGAGTCTACCGTACTCATCTTCACACCCAGCGATTTCGAAAGAAAAAGAACAAGAGTGTCTAGACGCAGGTAAGTATATCAGAATATTATTAGAAAAAGACATTAAGCCTTCTGATATTATGACACGCAAAGCATTCGAGAATGCATTGCGCATGATCATTATATTTGGAGGTAGTACTAATGCGGTACTACACTTTATAGCTATTGGTAAGTCAGTAGGCGTAGACATCACTCAAGATGATTTCCAGCGTATGTCTAATGAGACGCCTGTATTAGCAGATTTCAAACCATCAGGAAAATTCTTGATGCAAGATTTACAGCAATATGGTGGTACACCAGCTGTCATGCGTTATTTATTAGACAATGGCTTATTACACGGTGATTGTATCACGGTGACAGGTCAAACTGTTGCAGAAAACCTTGCAGATGTTAAATCTGTAATCGATTATAATCAGCCTATTATTAAACCATTATCTGAACCTATCAAAGCAACTGGTCACTTACAAATTTTGTATGGAAACTTAGCAGAAAAAGGTTCGGTAGCTAAAATATCAGGCAAAGAAGGGGAAAAATTTGTTGGACCAGCTCGCGTATTTGACGGAGAACAAGACTTAGTTGCAGGAATCTCGACAGGTAGAATTAAGAAAGGTGATGTAATCGTAATTAAGAATGAAGGTCCTATCGGCGCGCCAGGTATGCCTGAAATGTTGAAACCTACTTCATTGATCATAGGTGCAGGATTAGGCAAATCAGTAGCACTTATTACAGATGGACGCTTCTCTGGTGGCACACATGGTTTCGTAGTAGGTCACATTACACCTGAAGCCTATAAAGGTGGTCTAATAGGATTAGTTGAAGATGATGATGTCATTGAAATCGACGCAGTAAATAACACGATTACCCTCAAAGTTGATGATAGTATCATAGCAGCACGTCGCAGTAAATGGGTACAACCCGCTATCAAAGTGACTAAAGGCGTTCTATATAAATACGCAAAAACAGTTTCTGACGCATCAGAAGGATGTGTAACAGATGCTTAAAACGATTTAATAAATACCTAAAATTAGCAAACTACTTTGCTTAGGGTTCAAATATATAGTTAAGAAAAGAATAAAGATTTCTAGAATAATCTAGATTATCTAAACTAATATCTCAATACTGACACAAAAAATGAGTACACTGGAAAAAACAGAAACAAAGAATCGCCAAACAATCCCTGCCAATACTGAAATATCAGGTTCGCAAGCTGTTCTGGAATCTTTGATTCATGAAGGGGTAGAAACTGTATTTGGTTACCCAGGTGGCGCTATTATGCCTATTTATGATGCGTTGTATGACTACAATGATAAAATTAAGCATATTCTAGTACGTCACGAACAAGGTGGAATTCATGCTGCACAAGGTTTTGCACGTACATCAGGACGTGTTGGTGTAGCTTTTGCAACAAGTGGACCAGGTGCTACTAATCTGGTTACAGGATTAGCCGACGCTATGATTGATAGCAACCCAATCGTTTGTATTACAGGACAAGTATACGCATCATTACTAGGAACAGATGCTTTCCAAGAAACAGATGTGGTCAATATCACCAGTCCAGTTACTAAATGGAACTACCAAGTTACAGATGCTACGGAGATTCCGGCTGTATTAGCAAAAGCATTCTATATCGCTCGTACTGGACGTCCAGGTCCTGTATTGATCGATATTACGAAAAATGCTATGCTACAACTATTCGAATATCAAGGATACAAACCATGCAATCATATACGTAGCTATAGACCTGCACCAATTGTCCGCGAGGAATACATTGAAAAAGCTGCAAAGCTTATCAATGAAGCAAAGAAACCATTTGTCATATTTGGTCAAGGGATTATATTAGGGAAAGCAGAGCAAGATCTCAAAAATTTCTTAGAAAAAACGGGGATTCCCGCAGCTACTACAGTGATGGGTTTATCAGCCTTAGAAACAGATCATAGATTACATGTGGGTATGCTTGGTATGCATGGAAATTATGCGCCAAATGTCATGACCAATGAGTGTGATGTCCTGATTGCAATTGGTATGCGTTTCGACGATCGTGTGACAGGCCGATTAGACAAATACGCCAAACAAGCTAAAATAATACACCTAGATATAGATCCAGCTGAGATTGACAAAAATGTCAAGAGTACAGTACCTGTATGGGGAGATTGTAAAGAGACTTTACCATTATTGACAGCTGCCGTTAAAGAGACTAATCATGAAGAATGGTTACAACAATTCCGTGAGCTCGAAAAAGAAGAAATTAAGGAAGTCATATATAATGAGCTTAATCCAACAACAGATGAAATGTCTATGGGTGAAGTAATCCGTGTATTGAATGAATTGTCAGGTGGTGATGCTGTCATCGTAACGGATGTAGGTCAACACCAGATGGTGGCATGTCGCTATGCAAAATTTAATTCATCTAAATCAAACGTTACATCAGGAGGCTTAGGAACAATGGGATTTGGACTACCTGCAGCTATTGGTGCATGGTATGGTGCTCCAGATCGCGATGTAGTTGCGATCATCGGTGATGGTGGTTTTCAAATGACTTTACAAGAATTAGGTACGATTATGCAGTTCGGAGCTAAGGTGAAAATTTTAATTCTGAATAATCAATTTTTGGGCATGGTTCGTCAATGGCAGCAATTATTCCATGACAGACGCTACTCATTTGTGAATATCACAAGCCCTGATTTCGTAGCATTAGCTAAATCTTATTACATCGATGGTAATAAAATAGATGATCGTAAAGATTTAGTTTCTGCGCTAAAGACGATGTTAGATCATGACGGTTCTTATTTATTAGAGGTCATGGTAGGTAAAGAGAATAATGTGTTCCCAATGGTTGCACAAGGTACTTCGGTATCTGAAATAAGATTGAAATAAAATGGAAAAGCAAGAATTTACCATCACCCTATATTCAGAGAATTCAATCGGATTGATCGGTCGTATCTCTAACATATTTTCAAGACGTAAGATTAATATCGAAAGTCTTAATACTTCTCCTTCGGAAGTAGACGGTATCCACCGTTTTACAATTGTGATCACGGAGACTGAAGAAGTAGTTCGCAAACTGTGTCGCCAAATAGAAAAACAGATAGATATCTTAAAAGCATATTATAACACCAACGACGAATTGATCTGGCAAGAACAAGCTTTGTACAAGGTTCCTGCAGATGTTGTCAATGAAAAAGTATATGTAGAGCGTCTATTGCGTCAGTATGGTGCCAATGTAGTGGTTATACGCCCCGATTATATTGTCTTTGAAACAGCTGGACACCGCGAAGAGATTGATCGTCTTACAGAAGAACTTACCAAATATGGTCTTATCGAATTTGTAAGAGGTGCACGAATCGCGATTATAAAAGAAAGTGCCGGGTTCCACGAGAAACTGAAGCAATTCGAGAAAGAAGAACCTTCTCCAGAAATCGTAGAAAACGAATTCTTGGATCAGCAAGACAAAGTATTCACCATGTAATTTGAGATAATCGTAAAATCATGCAAGAAGTATTCAAATTTATCATAGATGCACGTAAAGCTTTCATCAAAGAAATTGAGGGATTAAGCTTAGCACAATTAAATGAAATCCCAGCAGGTTTTAACAACAATATTATCTGGAATTTTGGACATATTGTGGTGACTACTCCTATCCTTTGCTATGTACGCACAGGCATTAAAGTAGATACTTCCGATATCAAATATCTATCAGCTTATATGAAAGGTTCGAAGCCATCATATTTTGTCACAGCTGAGGAAGTAGAAGACTTGAAAAGACTAGCTATTTCTTCCATTGAAGAGATACAAAAAGCCTACGAAGCAGGTTTGCTAGCTAATATTACACCTTTTGAGACAAGTACTTTTGGAGCTATGCTCAATACCATTGAAGATGTAATAATCACGACAGCAGGCCACGATAATACACACTTAGGCTATGTCACAGCACAAAAAAGAATAATCAACAAATAAATACTAAACCGAAAAGAATTTTAAGTTAAATACAATGGCAAATTATTTCAACACATTACCTCTTAGAGAGCAATTAAATCAATTGGGACAAGCTGAATTCATGGATTCATCAGAGTTCAATGAAGGAATAGAAGCTTTAAAAGGTAAAAAAATCGTAATCGTAGGTGCAGGTGCACAAGGTTTAAACCAAGGTCTAAACTTAAGAGATAGTGGTTTAGACGTATCATACGCATTACGTAAAGAAGCTATTGAACAAAAAAGAGATTCATGGAAAAATGCTACCGACAATAATTTCACTGTTGGTACGTATGACGAGTTAATCCCTACAGCAGACTTGGTGATTAATTTAACTCCTGATAAACAACATACAGCTGTGGTAAATGCTGTGATGCCTTTGATGAAAGAAGGTGCTACATTATCTTACTCTCACGGTTTCAATATCGTAGAGGAAGGTATGCAAATTCGTAAAGATATCACTGTCATCATGGTTGCACCAAAATGTCCTGGCTCGGAAGTTCGTGCAGAATACTTACGTGGATTCGGTGTTCCTACTTTGATCGCTGTACACCCAGAGAATGATCCTCAAGGTAAAGGCTGGGCAGAAGCTAAAGCTTACTGTGTGGGTACAGGTGGTCACCATGCTGGTGTGTTGAAATCGTCTTTCGTAGCAGAGGTAAAATCTGACTTAATGGGTGAGCAAACTATCCTTTGTGGCTTATTACAAACAGGCTCTATCCTATCATTCGATAAAATGGTAGAAAAAGGGTTAGATGCAGGATACGCTTCTAAGTTGGTTCAATATGGTGTTGAAGTAATTACTGAAGCTTTAAAACATGGTGGTGTATCAGGTATGATGGACCGCTTGAGCAATCCTGCAAAAGTTAAAGCTTTTGAAATATCTGAAGAGTTGAAAGACATCATGCGTCCATTATTTCAAAAACATCAAGACGATATCATGTCAGGCGAATTTTCGAAGACAATGATGGAAGATTGGGCAAATGGTGACGCTAACTTATTAAAATGGAGAGCAGAAACTGGTGAAACAGCTTTTGAAAAAACTCCAGCTGGCGACGTATATATTTCAGAGCAAGCATACTTTGACAACTACTTACTAATGGTAGCATTCGTGAGAGCAGGTGTTGAATTGGCTTTCGAAACGATGGTTGAAGCAGGTATCAAACCTGAGTCAGCATACTACGAATCATTGCACGAGACACCATTAATCGCGAATACAATTGCACGAAAAAAATTATTCGAAATGAACCGTGTAATTTCTGACACAGCTGAGTACGGATGTTATTTATTCGACCAAGCATGTAAACCATTGTTAGCTGATTTTATGTCTAAAGTAGATACTGACATTGTTGGTAAAAACTTCAACGAAGGCAAGGATGGCTCAGTAGATAACGTGAAGTTGGTTCAGATCAATGAAGTGTTACGTAACCACGAAGTGGAAATAGTAGGACGCAAATTGCGTAAAGCTATGACGGCTATGAAAGCAATTAAAACAGTTTAATAATTCGTAATTTCGATACGAAAATCAAAGGGATAAGGTGCTAAAATGCCCTTATCCCTTTCGGGATTACTAATAAAATATTTTTAACATGGGAAAAACTTTAGTAGAAAAAATTTGGGATGCACACGTTGTTAAACGTGAAGAAGGTTACCCAGATATATTATATATCGATACCCACCTGATTCATGAAGTAACTTCTCCTCAAGCCTTCGATGGCTTACGTAAGAGAGGATTACCTGTGCTTAGACCTGCACAAACAGTTGCTACAGCAGATCATAATGTACCGACATTGGACCAACACTTACCTATCAAAGAAGAATTGTCGCGTTATCAAGTCGATATGTTAACGAAAAATACTGCTGAGTTCGGTATCGAATTATATGGATTAGGACATCCATACCAGGGGATCGTACACGTTATCGGACCAGAGTTAGGTATTACACTTCCTGGTAAGACGATGGTATGTGGTGATAGTCACACTTCTACACATGGTGCTTTCGGTGCGATTGCATTTGGGATTGGTACATCACAAGTAGAACAGGTTTTTGCTACGCAATGTCTATTACAATCGAAGCCTAAGACTATGAAAATTGAAGTCAACGGCGAGTTGCAAAAAGGTGTTGGCGCGAAAGATATTATCCTTTACGTGATTTCTCAAATTACCGCAGCAGGTGGTACAGGTTATTTTGTAGAGTTTGCAGGTTCTGCGATTCGTTCATTATCTATGGAAGGACGCATGACTGTATGTAATATGAGTATTGAGATGGGCGCTCGTGGTGGATTAATTGCCCCTGACGAGACTACATTCAACTATATCAAAGGCCGTGAATTTGCTCCAAAAGGAGAAAAATGGGAGGAAGCATTAGCTTATTGGAATACATTGTATTCAGATGAAGATGCTCAATTCGATGCGGTATTGACATATGATGCTGCGGAGATACAACCTATGATTACTTATGGTACAAATCCTGGAATGGGTATTGGTGTCGCTCAGTCCATCCCAACTACTTCATCACAACCAGATAGTGAACAACCTTCTTATCAGAAAGCTCTAGATTACATGGGCTTTACAGATGGAGAGCAAGTGATCGGCAAACCTGTAGATTATGTATTCATTGGTTCTTGTACGAATTCACGTATTGAAGACTTGCGCCAAGTAGCTGCTTTCGTAAAAGGCAAGCAAAAAGCTGATGGTGTAGAAGTATGGATAGTACCTGGATCAAAACAAGTAGAAGCTCAAGCAATAGCTGAAGGTATCGATAAAGTTTTTGAAGCGGCAGGATTCCAATTACGTGAGCCAGGATGTTCGGCTTGTCTAGGTATGAATGAAGATAAGATTCCTGCAGGAAAATACTGTGTTTCTACATCTAATAGAAACTTTGAAGGCCGTCAAGGTCCTAATGCACGTACGATGTTAGTGAGTCCTTTGACAGCAGCTGCAGCAGCTATTACAGGTAAAGTTGTAGATGTAAGAGAATTAATCTAATAGTTCAATCATGTGTCAAATTTGCCAAGCAACAACTGTTACAGAAAACAAAATAATAGATAGATCTGCACAGCAGGCTTCATCTATCTACAATCAACGTTCTCTGAAACAGGATTACAATACGTTATTATCAGCTTTAAAGCCTGGTTTAAGAGTATTGGATATCGGTTGTGGCACAGGTTCGATCACCAAAGACATAGCACATGCTGTCGGAACAATTGGCTATGTCATAGGCATTGACAACACCGAATCCTTTATTAAAGAAGGTAAACAAAATTATGCAGGTGTCTCAAATTTAGAATTGCTTCACTGCGATTTACTAGATTTCGAATCGGAAGAAAAATTTGACCTGATAGTTTCAGCTCGTACCTTTCAATGGATATCGACACTGGACAGCGCTATTGACAAAGTCAAATCATTGCTAAAACCTGATGGACAGATTTCTATATTGGACTACAATCATGAAGCCATCAATTGGACACCAAAAATTCCTGAAAGCATGCAGAGTTTTTATAACATGTTTTTGATGTGGCGTAAAGATGCAGGTATGAATAATCGAATAGGCTTCGACATGATGGATATCTTTGAAGAACATGGTTTCCATGATATAGAAGTCTTCAATGCCGATGAGCATTACGAACGGATGTTTCCCGGACACATTGATAAGATCAAAGTTTGGTCTAAAGTCGCGAGTTCTAAACAAATGGTAGATGAAGGGTATATCACCGAAAAAGAAAGATTATCAGCTATCAAAGATTATAATGATTGGATAACTAATGATGCTGTCAGTATGACGCTAAGATTGAGAGAAGTAAGGGCAAGATTTTAATTACTTACGGAATAAACATACACTTAGTTCAAAATCGAATAAAAATCGTAGTTCGATAATGATATTAAAACACTAAACGATGAAAAAATTTGAAAAATTAACTTCAACAGTAGTACCTCTACCGATTGAAAATATAGATACAGACCAAATCATTCCAGCGCGCTTTTTAAAAGCAACGACTCGTGAAGGATTTGGCGATAATTTATTCCGTGATTGGAGATTTGACAGCAATAATGAGCCCAAAGCTGATTTTGTATTTAACGATACAAAATATTCGGGACAGATTTTAGTAGCTGGCAAAAACTTTGGTTGTGGCTCATCTCGTGAACATGCAGCTTGGGCTATAGAAGACTATGGTTTTACAGTTGTTATTAGTTCATTCTTTGCGGATATCTTCAAAGGAAATGCACTAAATAATGGCGTATTACCTATCACGGTGCCTGATGACTTCTTAGAAAAAATATTCGGTCAAGTATTCGCTGATCCACAAGCCGAGATTGCTGTAGATTTAGAAGCGCAGACTGTAACTATAGTTGCTACAGGTGATACTTATGAGTTTGAGATCAACCCATATAAGAAATCTTGTTTAATAAATGGATACGACGACATCGACTTTATCTTGAGTCAAAGTGAGGCTATCAAAAATTTTGAACAGACAAGACCTTTTTCATTTTATAGATAAAATATAAAAAGCGTTATCTGGGTAAATGTATTATTCCAGATAACGTATACTATAGTATAATGATAGAACCATTCGTCCATATTAATAATCTAACTGTACAATACACAGACAATGTGGTATTGAATCAGTTTAGTTGGTCTATACAACGAGGCCAACAGATTCTTTTGGGCGGAAACTCGGGTTCTGGAAAATCTACATTAGCTAAAGCTATTGCAGGACTTATTCCATCAATCGGTAAGTTGAAAATTAATTTTGATGACTTAAGTTCGTTGCCTGCGAAAGTGTTATATATATCCAATTGGTATCAGTTTACAAACTTAGAAGGAGACCGCAACTTTTACTATCAACAACGCTATAATCGTCATCAGGGACAAGATACACTGACAGTCCGTGCAGAATTAGATCACTACGCACACAAGCATAATTTGGATTATGAAGATATTGAACAATTAATCATAGCATTTGGCTTCAAAAATCAGCTAGACGCACAGTTAATTGAATTATCGAGTGGCGAACACAAGAAGTTACAATTAATTTGTGGCTTGTGGTCTAAAACACAATTGATCATCATTGATGAGCCTTATACCGGTCTTGACACTAATTCTCGACAAGAGCTAAATAGATGGATAGATATTTTAGCTCAAGAAGGTGTACAATTTATCCTCATCACGAATGACACTCAACATCCACAATGCATCAATACTTATGCACAAATTGTGAATAAGCAGATTGACATTGTGAATAACGTAGATTCCTTTGTTCGAGAAGAACAACGTTGCAAAAAGGAAATACCCGAATTTTTGAAACAGGTACCGGTTACCGATTATAAATATATCGCAGAATTAAGTCATATACATATTCGATACGGCGAAAAAGTCGTACTGAACAATATTTCTTGGCAGATACAGGTCGGTGATAAATGGGTTCTACAGGGCCCTAATGGATCAGGCAAATCAACACTATTGAGCTTGATAAATGGGGATCATCCACAGGCATATGGCCATGATCTATCCTTATTCGGAAACAAAAGAGGATCTGGAGAAAGTATCTGGGATATTAAAAAGAAAATCGGTATTATCTCTCCCGAGATGCATTGGTATTTTGATCAAGAAGCTACAGTATGGCATACCATTGCATCAGGATTTTACGACAGTATCGGTTGGTTTATAGACGTAAAATATCATGAGAAAAAACAAATAGAGGAACTTATAGCATATTTTGACCTTACAGAGTATAAAGATCAAAAATTGCATACGCTTCCATTAGGCAAACAACGCCTAGCAATGTTGGCCAGAACGATTATCAAAAATCCTCCACTATTGGTTTTGGATGAGCCATGTCAAGGGTTAGATACAGATCAGGCTCAATATTTTAATGATGTAGTAGATGAACTAGTAGCCTATGGCAAGACGCTGATATATGTCGGTCATTATGAAAGTCAATTACCTCAATGCATCGATCATAGACTTGTATTAGAGCATGGCGAAATTAAAGCCATTGAAAATATTATAATTAACAATAAACAGTTACAAAACATACCATCGTAGGTAGTTGATTTACACAGCCAGCAGGCTCTACGATCGACTATTTGCTATATACGTTGAATAAGATGAAAAAAAATATTCTAATCATTCCTGGTGATGGAATCGGACAAGAAGTGACCACTTGGGGTAAACAAGTTTTAGAGACCATTGCTCAGAAGTACAATCACGAATTTGTATTTGACGAAGCGATTATGGGTCACACAGCTATTGAAGCGACAGGCAATCCGCTCCCAGATGAAACATTAGCGAAAGCGAAAGCATCTGATGCTATCCTATTCGGTGCGATAGGTCACGCCAAATACGATAATGACCCATCTGCCAAAGTACGTCCAGAGCAAGGTTTATTAAAAATCCGCAAAGAATTAGGTCTTTATGCGAATCTAAGACCGATTCTTTTATTTGACGAACTGCTAGATGCTTCGAGTTTGAAGCCTGAAGTCTTACGTGGAACAGATATTTTATTTTTCCGTGAATTGACTGGTGATGTATACTTCGGTGAGAAAAAACGTAATGAAGACAATACGTTTGCTTCTGACTTGATGAATTACCACCGATATGAAGTTGAACGTATAGCTCGCAAAGCGTATGAAGCGGCACGTACTCGTAGCAAAAAAGTATGCTCTGTAGATAAAGCTAATGTTCTGGAAACTTCACGTCTCTGGAGAGAAGTTGTTCAAGAGATTGCTCAAGAATATCCAGATGTAGAGACAGAACATATGTTTATTGACAATGCAGCTATGCAATTGGTTAAAAACCCTAAGAAATTTGATGTTGTATTGACTGCGAATCTATTCGGTGATATATTGACAGACGAGGCTTCACAGATAGCAGGTTCTATGGGTATGTTAGCTTCAGCATCTATTGGTGACAGTACAGGTTTCTTCGAACCAATTCACGGTTCTGCACACGATATCGCTGGACAGAATAAAGCTAATCCATTAGCCTCTATCCTATCTGCAGCATTATTATTAGATATTGCTTTTGGTTTGCAAGAAGAAGCCAAATGTGTAACTGATGCTGTTGCAAACACTTTGAAAGCTGGCTGGAGAACTGGTGATATTGCCAATACAGAGACAGCTCAAGAGATGATATTAGGTACTGATGAGATGGGCGCTAAAGTACTTGAATATTTAAAATAAGCTTATTAAAAGTATAGATTGAAATTGACAGTTAAGAAGTTATACTATTGACTTCTTAATTTTTAACTTTTTTATTTAAAAATTATGTTACACGATCCTAACCATTTATATATATTCGACACCACATTACGTGATGGCGAACAAGTACCAGGTTGCCAATTGACAACTCCTGAAAAGATTGAAATTGCTAAAGATCTAGAACGTTTAGGTGTTGATATTATTGAAGCGGGATTTCCAGTATCTAGCCCTGGAGATTTCCAATCTGTCGTAGAATTATCAAAAGCAGTAAATGACGTCATCATCTGTGCTCTTACAAGAGCTAATGAAAATGATATAAAGGTTGCTGCAGAAGCATTGCAATATGCTAAAAGACCACGTATACATACAGGTATCGGTACTTCTGACCTACATATTAAATACAAATTCAATAGTACGCACGAAGAGATCTTAGAAAGAGGTATATCTGCCGTAAAATATGCGAAGCAGTTCGTAGAAGATGTGGAGTTTTATGCGGAAGATGCAGGTCGTTCAAATCCAGAATATCTTGCACGTATGATAGAAGGTGTCATAGCAGCGGGTGCTACTGTTGTGAATATTCCAGATACAAATGGATATTGTCTACCACACCAATACGGCAATATTATCAAGTATCTAAAGGAAAATGTTAGCAACATCGATCAAGCTATCATCTCTGCACACTGTCACAATGATCTAGGATTAGCAACTGCTAACTCGATAGCTGCTATTCAAAATGGTGCACGTCAGATCGAATGTACGATCAACGGTATCGGCGAACGTGCTGGTAATACTTCATTAGAGGAAGTAGCTATGATCCTCAAAGTACATAATAAAGAGTTCGGCAATCTAACATCAAATATCGATAGCAAAATGTTTACTTACCTATCACGTAAGGTATCGGACATGATGAATATGCCGGTACAACCTAACAAAGCTATCGTAGGTCGTAATGCATTTGCTCACTCGTCTGGTATACACCAAGATGGTTTCTTGAAACACCGTGAGACATATGAAATCATTCGTCCGGAAGATGTAGGTCTAGAAGAAGCAGATATTATCTTGACAGCACGTTCAGGTCGTCACGCATTAAAACACCATTTAGAGCGCCTCGGATATCAATTAGATAAAGAGACTCTTGCAGATGCTTACCAACGTTTCTTGGTATTAGCAGATGCTAAGAAAGATATTACTGACGAAGATTTATTGACGTTAGTTAACTAAATATGTATAAAGCTGTGCGAGCAGCCTTATACAAAAATCACCTAAACAACAAAAAGACACGATGAGCTTAGATTTATCATCACTAAACATAGATAGCCTTGCAGCCAAAGAGAGGATACGAGAAGTAGTAACACGCACACCTTTACAATATAATATTCATTTATCGGAGAAATACGGCGCTGAAGTATATCTTAAACGTGAAGACCTACAGGTCGTAAGATCGTATAAACTCCGCGGTGCTTTCAATAAGATATGTAGTCTTACAGAACAACAAAGAGCAAATGGTGTCGTGTGTGCAAGTGCGGGTAATCACGCACAAGGAGTAGCCCTTTCGTGCAAGAGACTAGATATCAAAGGTGTGATCTTCATGCCTGGTCCGACTCCTCGTCAAAAGATTACGCAAACAGAAATGTGGGGCAATGGTAACATTGAAATCATACTAGTTGGAGACACATTTGACGATTGCCAAAAAGCGGCACAAGATTACTGCGCGCAGAATAATATGACATTTATTCCTCCCTTCGATGATGTACAGATTATAGAAGGACAAGGTACAGTAGCTGTCGAAATATTAGAAGATTTACCCGAAGTTGATGTTGTACTATTGCCAATAGGCGGTGGTGGCTTATCTTCAGGAGTAAGCTTTCATATGCGCAGACATGCTCCAAATACAAAACTATTCGGTGTAGAGCCTGAAGGCGCGCCTTCTATGCAAGCTGCTATCAAACATGGTGGACCAGTCGAACTAGACCAAATAAATAAGTTTGTTGATGGTGCTGCCGTGAAGAAAGTGGGGGCTATTACCTACGTAATTAGTTCGCAATTATTAGATTCGGTGAAGTCTATACCAGAAGGGAAAATCTGTACTACTATCCTCGAGTTATATAATAAAGATGCTATAGTTGTCGAACCTGCTGGCGCATTATCGATTGCCGCATTAGAATTTCACAAAGAAGAAATCAAAGGCAAGAAAGTCGTTTGTGTAGTATCAGGCGGTAATAACGATATAGACCGTATGTCTGAAATTAAAGAGATGTCCTTGCTTTACGAGGGCTTCAAACATTATTTCATCGTACGTTTCCCACAGCGTCCAGGTGCATTAAGACTTTTAGTAACTGAAGTGCTAGGACCAAAAGATGATATTACACGTTTTGAATACATTAAGAAGACAGAACGTGAGCGTGGACCTGCACTAATTGGTATTGAATTGAATGATCCAAAAGATTACATGCCATTCATTGAGCGTCTTAAATCATACAAATTTGATTTCATTGAAGTCAATAAAGACCAAACATTATTTGAATACTTAGTATAAAAATAGAAAGCCTGAAGTTTATCACTTCAGGCTTTTTTGTATTACTTACCTTTCAAATATTTTTCTAAAAATTGGTCTTGTTCCCAAAGTAAGTGTAGAATATTTTCTTTAGCAGCATATCCATGCGATTCTCTTGGTAAGATCACCATACGTGCCGGAGCACCAAGATTTTTCAAGGCTTGGAAGTAGCGCTCTGTTTGTAAAGTGAATGTTCCAGGATTATTATCCGCAGCACCATGTACTAACAACATCGGAGTTTTCATCTTATGTGCGCTCATAAATGGTGACATCGTCATATACAAATTAGGATCGTCCCAGAAATTACGTTGCTCAGATTGAAAACCAAATGGTGTCAATGTACGGTTATATGCGCCCGAACGTGCAATACCTGCAGCAAATAGATCCGAGTTAGATAATAAATGAGCTGTCATAAAAGCACCATACGAGTGACCACCTACCGCAACTTTTTTACGGTCAATATATCCTAATTGATCTACTGCATCAATAGCTGCTTCTGCATTAGCGACCAACTGTGGTATAAATGTATCATTAGGTTCTTCTTTTCCTTCACCTACGATAGGAAATGCAGCATTGTCCAATACAGCATAGCCTTTACTTACCCAATATACGAATGACCCATAACTCGGGAACGTAAATTCTTTTGGATTAGCAGTACTTTGACCTGCTGTAGCTTTATCTTTGTATTCACGAGGATAAGCCCAGATAAGTAACGGAAGTTTCTCTTTTCTCTGGAAGTCATATCCAGCAGGAAGATATAATGTCCCAGATAGATCTACTCCATCTTTACGCTTATAATTCAATACTTCTTTGTGAACTGAAGCTAAAGATTTAAATGGATTCTCAATATTCGTTAATGCACTCTGCTTTCCTGATTTAATATTTTTAAAATAGAAATTAGGGTATTCAGTAGCAGACTGTAACGAGATAAGAATATCCCCTTTCGTCACATCTATTACTTGAGAGATACGCTCTTGCATCTCCGAAGCTTTAGCTGTATAGATACGTTTTTTCTTCAGAGTTTTAAGATCCAGTTCATCAATAAAAGGGAATTCACCTTCTTTAGTATGACCCGCTCCTACCCAATAAGTCTTATCCTTATGGATATACATTGTATAGGTACCAAAATCATTTCGGTCACGGTGTACATTTCCGGGATGACCATATACATCTTGGCTATTACGATTGATTACGAGCTTTGACGAACCTGTTGATGGATTCAGTAAGAAAGTCTTACTATTACGTGTATCATACCAGCTTGAAGAAACTAAAGCATATGTATCATTCCCCCATACGATACCAGCGAAACGGTCTTTTACTTTTGTTAAAGATTTTGGCGTGCCAGTATAAGGATGCTCCAATGTAAATAGCTCATCTCTGTATTCTACTTGTTTATTCGCATCACCGCCATCTAAAGCTTGTACGAAAAATAAA
>JAZQRD010000075.1:0-21438 GCA_045629405.1 Sphingobacterium sp.
GGCAATTTGAATCGTTCAGGATTCCCAAGTTGTGCATACTTATCAACTAAAGGTCCACCAGGATAAGGTAAATTCAAAATTTTAGCTGTCTTATCAAAAGCCTCTCCAGCGGCATCATCCAATGTCTGCCCAATCAGTTCCATCTCAAAATAATCCTTAACCAACACAATCTGCGTATGTCCTCCAGATACTGTCAGACATAGAAATGGAAATGACGGCTTTGGATCTTCTATAAAATGAGCTAAGATATGCGCTTGCATATGATTCACCTCGATCAATGGTATCTGTCTAGCTAAAGCAAAAGATTTCGCAAAAGAGGTACCGACCAAAAGTGAACCTAAAAGTCCAGGACCGCGTGTAAAAGCTACCGCATCTACCTCATTTTTTGTAATTTTGGCCTGCTGTATAGCTTGGTCTATTGTAGGAATAATATTTTGCTGATGTGCGC
Source organism: Sphingobacterium sp. (assembly GCA_045629405.1). Taxonomy (GTDB): domain Bacteria; phylum Bacteroidota; class Bacteroidia; order Sphingobacteriales; family Sphingobacteriaceae; genus Sphingobacterium. The sequence continues at coordinate 449 of JAZQRD010000075.1, forward strand.
GTGATGCCAATTCAGGAACAACACCACCATATTTTGCGTGAATTGCTTGATTAGCAATTATATTTGACTTAATTTCACCGTCTATACAAATAGAGGCTGATGTTTCATCACATGATGATTCTATACCCAGAATAATAGCCATTTCAGGAAGTAATTTTAAAAGAACACAAAAGTATCAAAAAAATACTAAAAATAACGTCTTTATGCATTGCTAGTATACTTATACTGGTGCTGTTACCGATGATTGCTTTACAATTTTCGAGTGTTCAGACATTTGTAACAAGACAAGTAGCAGATTATCTTTCTAAAGAGCTAGATACGAAAGTGACATTAGATAAGATTTATCTTAAACCTTTCTCACGTTTCGAATTATTAGGATTACAGGTGAGAGATTATCGTGATTCTACGTTATTAAAAGCGAGTGAGCTAACTGCAAATCTAGAACTATCTAATTTTTTTCAAAACGAAATTAGTATCTCAGATATTTCATTAGTTGATTCATATGTACACATTGAAATATATAACGACAGTACTAACTTTAGTAAATACATTCAATATTTCGCTAGCCCATCTAAAAAAGACAAACAGCCTTCTAAAAAGCTAACATTCAACCTCGATCATGTTGAGATCCAAAACAATTCATTCAGATTAATTAATCACAAATTTAAGCATCCTCGTGAAGGAGTGAATTTCGCGAATTTGCTTGTTACAGATTTTTCAGTGGATGTCAGTAAGATTAAACTTGATTCTATTATTTCTGCAAAAATCACTGGCCTAACGTTAAAAGAGAAGTCAGGTTTATATATTAAAGAAATTTCTAGTCAAGCTAGTTATAGTCCTCATCATATGGAGTTCAAAGATTTGGTTTTAAAAACAAATCGATCCACAATACAAGATTATATTCGATTTGAATATGATTCAATTAATGATTTTACAAATTTCATAAATGATGTCAAAGTATATGCAAATGTAGTATCATCTACGGTCGATTCTCGTGACATCGAATTTTTCGCCCCTCCTATGCGTACTGTGGTATTTCAAACAGCTATTAAATGCGCTAAATTGAGTGGTACTGTATCTAAAATTGTAGCGAAAGATATCATATTAAATACAGCAAAGAGTACACAGTTAGATGGAAGTTTTACAATCGCCGGTTTACCTAATATTAATAAAACTATATTCGACTTCACCCTTCGTAAGCTAACCTCTACTTCATCTGATATTGAGTATTTAGTTCCGCTTCTTGCGAATAGATCTGAATTCAAATTGCCAAGTCATATGCATAGGCTTGGTATACTAAATTTCAATGGAAATTTTGTTGGGTTATATAATGACTTCCAGATTGATGGTCTATTTAATACTGATCTAGGTAATATAAAGAGTAATGCTTCCATTGTAATAGAGAGACCTCTAAACTACGTTGCAACAATCCATACTACTCAATTTGATATAGGTAGCTTTCTTCAAGTTCCTATTTTTGGGAATAGCAGTTTTGATATAGACCTCCAAGGCCAAGGTTTAACGCCTAAAGATTTAGATATTTCTTTTGCTGGTAATCTAAAAAGTGTTGATATTAAAAATTACCAATATCAGGACATTACTTTTGATGGAAGTATTACTGACAAAATATTGCAACTCCAAGGAGATATTAATGACCAAAATCTAAAGTTAGACTACATATCAAGCGTTAATTGGCAAAATGAGCTACCTAATTATCTACTAGATGCAGATATTAAACTTGCGAAAATAAATAAATTAGGTTGGCTGGATACTGATTCATTAACAATAAATAGAGCCAAATTCAGTACAAATTTAGTCGGTCATACCTTAAATTCTATAGTAGGAAATTTCTATGCAGACTCCATTCAACTAGGGACTTCAAAAGGTGATTTTCATATCCAATATATTGATTTTGCAGCAAAAGGTGAAGCAGACCAACGGAGTCTAAATCTTAGTTCAGACGTGGCTGATGCTCGTATATCTGGTTCAATAGATCTTAATACGATCGTGCCATATTTCCAGTCTTTGGCAGTTCGTTATGCTCCTGCGATCGGGTTGGAACCCAAATTATATAATCCGCAGAATTTTGACTTAAATGTGAATGTAAAATCTTTTGAGCCTATAGCTGCATTATTGGATCCAGATTTGATACTCGATGATGGTGCTCATCTCAAAGCAGCTTTTTCTTCTGAAGACTATACTGCCCAATTTGTTGCTTTCAGCCCGTTATTAAGCTATAAAGGAATTCGACTACACAATATTGTTATAAACGAGAATGCCGACGAACATGCATTCTCTGTAGAGTTACAAGCAGATCGCTTAAATTTTGCAGATAGTACGTATATTAATAACATACATTTGAAAAATTTATTAGCGAAAGATAGCCTACATTTCAATATTGAACTTTCGGATAGACAAGCTACTAATTACCTTAATTTATTAGGTAATATTCACTTTATAAATAATGCACCTGCGTATATCAACCTCAATCCGTCTACCATCATTATTAATGATGCACCATGGTATTTACAGGACGAAAATAAAATGCGCGTCTCTAAGGGTAAAGTATATATAGACAACTTATTATTAAGTCAAGCTGAACAACAAGTTAAAATCGATGGTGTCTTTTCTAACAAAGAAGAAGACCAAGTGAAGTTGATGTTTAATAAATTTGACTTAACGTCACTGAATGGTATTACAAATCCGTTAGGTATTCAGCTAGAAGGTCTACTTCAAGGTGAAATATTGGTTAATTCTGTATTCAAAAAACCAATAATTACTTCAGCTATACAGACTACTCCTATTCTATACAACCAATTTCCTATAGGAAAATTAGGTCTTAACGCTTCATTTGATCAAGACTTAGGTTCTATGGAAGTAGATTTGGATCTTCTTGATGAAAATAATCGTGGAATACTTGTAGATGGTATTTATCAATTCTACGATGAGAATCAACCACTGAATCTGAAAGGACAATTGATTGAAACAGATTTGAAAGTTTTTCAACCATTCTTGAAAAATCTAGTATCTAATTTGCAAGGCAAGGCAAATGCTGAAGTGGATATAACAGGTAATTTCAGAAACCCTAAAATTTCAGGATTGGGTAGGTTTTCGAATGCAGCATTTACTGTCAACTATTTGAAAACAAATTACAACTTAGACAATCAAATTGCATTAGTTGATAATAATGCAATCATGCTTCAAAATCTAGTAGTCACTGATGAAAAAGGACATCGAGCACAAGCAAATGGTATTATAAACTTACAAAAATTAGCCAATCCATATATTGATGTAGATGTAACGGGGAATAATTTTATGATTCTCAATACTAAATTAAAGGATAATAATTTGTATTACGGTACAGCTTACGCCACAGGTACATTTAAATTTAAAGGTTATACTTCTGCTATTGATATAGATATCAATGCTACGTCCGAAAATGGAACAAACATCACTATACCATTTAATTCGGCAATGACTGTTTCTAATAGTGATTTTATATATTTTGTAAGTAAAGATTCGCTTGAAAATAAAAAACGTGAGCAACGAAATTTATTCAAAGGTCTCACAATGAATATGGATCTCAATTTGACACCTGGCGCAGAATTGAATCTTCAGTCAAGTCTAGGAAATCTAAAGGGATCTGGAAATGGAGCTGTATCCATGCGTATCTCAAATCTTGGCGATTTTGAAATGTTTGGAGATTATGTAGTTAATGAAGGTAAGTTTCATTTTACTGCTCAAGATTTTATTAATAAATATTTTGACATTAAAGAAGGTGGTACGATACGATGGACAGGCAACCCTGAAGAAGCAGTCGTCAACCTTAATGCACTTTATCAACAACGAACTGCCATAGGCCCCTTATATAATGCCGCAGGAAGAGCTGGTGATGATGAGCGTGTATTAGCACAAGCTGAGATGCTCATTAAAGGAACATTAGCACAACCTGATATATCTTTTGACATCAACTTCCCACAAAACCCATATATCAAAGATCAACTTCAAAGTTATTTATCTGATGCAAATAATGTCAATCAACAAGCCCTAAGTTTGATTGTAAGAAGAATGTTTACACCAAGTTCATCTTCTGAAATATCTCGAGAAGTAAATAACACGCTTATTTCAGCAGGAGCTGAAATTGCATTCAATCAATTAAATAACATTATATCAGAATCGTTGAATATTAATTTCTTTGACTTAAATATCCGTTCACTTAATGATGCCTCAGCTTCAGTACGTCTACTTAATGACAGATTAATATTAACAGGAGGAATTACCGATCGAACCAATTACATGGCAAATGATCTTACATTCTTTCGTCAAGGTATTACTACCGATGCAGAGTTGACTTACAGATTACGTAAAGATGGTAGTTTGATGTTACGAGCTTACAATAGACCTTATACACGCAATTTTTTGATCAGGATGAATGACGCAGAGTATATCTCAGCTGCGGGGCTTGTATATAGACAAGAGTTTAATTCACTACAAGAATTTTGGAGAAAGCTATGGACATGGGGTTACAAAAGTGATGGTAGTAATAATGCGACTAAAAAATAGCATCAATCTACAAATACATATCTACTAGTATATTCCATTCCTGCTGCAAACTCCCACGATATTCTTCCTTGTTGGCTTTTCTATACCAATAGCGAGCATTCCATATATCACCTTCTACACGATGCAAATAAGCATGTACATGCGCTGAGATAGGATCTTCTAGATGATCAATAAGTTCGTGAGCTATATGCCATTCTCCCTTTGCGTCCCACCACAACGATTGCATATATTTAGATAAGTCTTCTGGACAAGAGATATCTTTTATAGATTCAATAAATGCTGATCTTGTCATATCAATATTAGTTTGAATTTGTACTTCTTACTAGATAACATATATCATTCAGTTATAAACAGCTATTAACACTAATTCACACAATTATCCACAAGAAATGTGGAAATAAATATATTTATGTAATTAGGATAGCTTTTAATATCGAATATAACTATTTATTCACAAAATGTGAATAACAGTATTGTTTCTAACAAATTCATTTTGTGGATTAAATATTATATAAATTGAAGATTTACAAGGTATATTGAAATATCTATCCACACTATATACATCATTATTAACATAAAATGTTAATAAGTTTTCTCAATACAACCTAGATTTAAACTTATATAAGTTATTGGAATAAATAGGCTAAGTATTATACTATTTATTCCAATAATAGTAATGTTATTAACAATAAAATAGATAGCATAGTGTTGATAGAATGATTCCATAAAAACCTCATTATTAATGATTAAACATATAAAATAAATTCTTTAAAAGACTTTATTAACATACAATGTGGATAATTATAAACATAAAATTTTTAAACAATTCAATTAACTATAAGAAATACAATTTCAAATAATTCAAAATTTATTCATCAACTAAATGTTGACAACTATAAATTATAAATAACTAATATATAAGTATTTAATGTTTAATGCGAATGTGTAACTATCAGTTTTCCACATTTTATGTGGAAAACTGATATTATTAGTGGAATACTTTTTAACACTTATTATTTTTAGCCAAATAATGATCCTATTTGTATTACTAACTGTAGCATATTAATAGATATCGGTTTTAATTCAGATTTTTCTTAGAAATCTGAATTAAAATAACTGCAATTAGCAACCTCCCTTTCTATTTATAAACAAAAAAGTTTAGGTTATTAACTCCATTATGTGAATAACATAAACACATTCATCTTAACATATACATATACAGAAAATACTAATTACCTATGATTTATGAAAAAAATATCGATTATGCTATATATAATTTCACATCATACCAAAGTATAATGAGGAGTAACTAACATAAATACACATGTTTTCCACAGTAAAATGTGGAAAACCTAAATAGTTGTTTATAAAAAAAGGTTCGGATAAATCCGAACCTTTTTCATTAAAAATAAAATTGCTCTATTATTTAAATTTACCAGCTAATGCAGCCAATTTCATAGCCATATCAGTTTCTGGTACGTCCTTATTGCTATCTCTTCGTTCAGTACGTTTACGTGGGGCTTTATCTTCTGTTTTCATAGACAAGGCAATACGATTACGCTTTTCATCAACCTCAGTTACAGTTACCATGACTTGTTGCTGTACTTTCACGACTTCTTGTGGATCAGATACAAAATGATTAGCTAATTGACTAAGATGCACCAATCCATCTTGATGTACCCCAATATCCACGAAAGCTCCAAAATTAGTAATATTCGTAACGATGCCTGGTAATTTCATACCAACTTTCAAATCAGCTATTGAATTTACACCCTCTGTAAATGAAAAAGCTTCAAATTGCTCTCGAGGATCTAGACCTGGCTTCGCTAATTCAGCTAGGATATCATTCAATGTTGGTAGACCAACATCTTCAGTAATATATTTTTTTAAATCAATTTGTTTACGAAGATCAGCATCAACGATCAATTGCTTGACATCAACCCCAAGATCAGCAGCCATCATTTCTACTAAAGCATATCTTTCAGGGTGTACTGCAGAAGCATCAAGAGGATGTTTAGCATTACGGATGCGTAAAAATCCCGCGGCTTGCTCGAATGCTTTGTCGCCAAGACGAGGAACTTTTTTCAATTCACGACGAGAACCAAATGGTCCGTTATCTCTACGATAGTTGACAATCTGTTGCGCTAAATTTGGCCCTAAACCTGATATGTAAGCTAAAATTTGTTTAGAAGCGGTGTTTAATTCTACACCTACTAAATTTACACAAGACATGACAGTGTCATCAAGAGATGTTTGTAATTTATTCTGGTCTACATCATGTTGATATTGTCCTACGCCAATAGATTTAGGATCTATCTTGACTAGTTCTGCTAATGGATCCATCAAACGTCTACCAATTGATACAGCACCGCGGACAGTCACATCGTAATCAGGGAACTCTTCTCTAGCCACATCAGATGCTGAATATACAGATGCTCCAGATTCATTCACCATCACGACAGTTACATTATTTAATCCTAATTTGCGAATAAATTCTTCAGTTTCACGACCAGCTGTACCATTACCAATAGCAATGGCTTCAATATCATATTTTGATACCAAGTGTTTAACAATACGATCAGCTTCAGCTAGACCACCTGCGCCATTATGTGGGAAAATAGCCGTATTCTCAAGCAAATTGCCTTGTGCATCCAATACAACAGTTTTACAGCCTGTACGGAAACCAGGATCTATAGCTAATAGTCTTTTCTGACCAAGTGGCGCAGCTAAAAGTAATTGTCTTATATTATCTGCAAAAACACGAATCGCCTCCTCATCAGCCTTTTGACGTGTTAAAACTCGAATCTCTGTTTCCATAGAAGGTTTTAACAATCGCTTGTACGAATCGAACATGGCCAATTCGACCTGTTTAGATGAATCGTTATTACCTTTAATGAATACCTTTTCTATTAAGGGCATTACCGCATCATCGCTTACTTCGATATCCAAGTACAATAATTCTTCTTTTTCACCGCGACGCATAGCAAGTACCCGATGCGATGGAGCAGATTTCAGAGGCTCAGACCATTCGAAATAATCCTTATATTTCATAGCAGCTTCTTCTTTGCCTGGAACAACACGAGAAACAAATGATCCTTTTTCAAGAAAAACCTTGCGCACACTAGCTCTGACATCAGCATGTTCGGCAATACTTTCTGCTATAATATCACGTGCACCAGCTAATGCTTCCTCAATTGTCGTCACTCCTAGTTCAACATTTATAAATTGCTCAGCAGTCTCTTCAATACTTCCACTATGTTGTTGCAATATAAAGTCTGCCAAAGGCTGAAGACCCTTTTCGCGAGCCATAGCGGCACGAGTTCTTCGTTTAGGTTTATACGGGAGATAGATATCTTCTAATGCAGACATAGTTTCTGCACCCTTCACTTGGGCTTCAAGTTCTGGTGTAAGTTTTCCTTGATCTTGAATAGATTTTAATACGGCATCTTTACGTTTGTCTAGATCACGTAGTTGCTGCACTCTATCACGGATAGCTGCGATTTGAACTTCATCAAGACTTCCTGTTAATTCTTTACGGTAACGAGAGATAAAAGGGATTGTAGCACCTTCATCAAGTAAACCTATTGTCGTACTTACTTGTCTGGAAGTAAGAGACAATTCTTTCGAAATAATGATTTCGTGTGACATATAAATATAAAAGTAAACGAATAGGAAAAAGAAAGCTGTTGAAATATCCTTCCAACAGCTTTATTGTAAACATTCTTTAATAAAAAAATCTTAAGCTTTTTTCTCAGTAGAGTCTACTGGTGCAACAGATTCATTTTGAACCTCTTTTTGAGACTCAGCTTGCTCATCATTTTGAGCAAAATGATCATTATATCCATATTTATAATAATCAGAGTCATCTGCTGGATGGCCACCTGGATTATGCGGAATAGCATGCTCAGGAGTAGAAAATTGAGGGAATTTTTTCTCAGCTACGACGTCAGTATCAGCTACAGTTTCTGTAGATTCAATGTCATTAGCCGGAGTTTCTTCAGCAACAACTACTGAAGCTGTCGCAGCAACAGTTGTAACTGTTTCTGCCGTATTGTGTGTAGTTGATGCTTTGGGCTTATCTTCAACAATTACGTCTACATCTTTAATTTCCTTTTCAAAATTATTGATCTGATCAGAGATTTCACGTTTAATATCTTCAGATGCATCCTTAAATTCACGAATACCTCTACCAAGTCCACGGGCTAACTCTGGAAGCTTTTTGCCACCGAATAATAGCAAAGCTACTATTACAATTAACACCACTTCTTGCGTACCCATATTTAAAAATGCTAATGTCATATCTTACAGTATTATATCATGCTAAGTTAAGTCTATTCTTGTAATGCATCAAAATTTTCATGTAATTATTTAGAAACTTTTTACTGAAAAATAGATGAAGATTTTCTTTCGTAACTTTGTCGGCTAGAAATTCAATATATGTTTCAAAATATTAAATCAAACAAATCATATTATTTCAGTACCATGGCGTTAGCTGGTCCTGTGGTCATATCTCAACTGGGACATACACTAGTACAAACCGCAGACACCATGATCATCGGTCACTTTGCTGGCAAGATCTCTCTAGCTGCTGTATCTTTAACACACTCCGTTTTTATGATTGTGTTAGTCATTGGCTTAGGTATAGCATATGGTTTGACTCCGTTGATCGCACAAGCAAATGGTAAATCTGATAAAAATGAATGTGCAAGATTATTGAGTAATAGTTTTTGGTTGAATACGATTAGTGGAATAATACTATTTTGCTTAGTATATTTTGGATCGATGATAGCAATGGAACATGCTGACCAAGATCCCTTAGTAGTAGCAGAGGCTAAGCCCTATCTACTTTTGCTAAGTCTTTCTATATTACCATTGATGGTTTTCAATACGTTTAAACAATTTGCAGAAGGATTGGGCTTTACTAAGCAAGCGATGCAAATAACTATATGGGGTAATGTATTGAACGTGGTATTAGCGATTATATTAGTGAAGGGTATGTTTGGATTTGAACCAATGGGTATTCGTGGTGTAGGTATCGCAACACTTATAGATCGTATAATGATGATGTTTGCCATGATGTTCTACGTCCTGAAATCTAAACACTTCAAAAGTTACTTAGAAGGATTTAAAATATTCTCTATACAATGGGAACGTCTTAAGAACATACTTCGGATTGGTGCGCCGGTGGCTATGCAATATGTTTTTGAAATAGGTGCTTTTGCAGGTGCATCATTGATCGCCGGTAAAATTGGTGCACTAGAACAAGCTTCTCATCAAGTAGCGATTACACTAGCAGCTATGACTTACATGATGGCAAGTGGTATCGCTGCCGCTGCTACCATCAAAGTTGGAAATACATATGGTAATGGCAAGTTCCATAGACTACAAAAGTTTGCTAAGGTGTCATATCATCTGGTTCTCGTTTTTATGATCTTCACGGCATTAATATTTGCAATTTTCAACAAGCAATTGCCATTACTAATTAGTCAAGATCAAGAAGTAATTGTATTAGCCGCACAATTATTAGTTATCGCTGGATTATTCCAATTATTCGATGGAACGCAAGTCGTTGGATTGGGCGTACTACGTGGTATGGGAGATGTTAATATTCCAACATTTATAACATTTTTCGCCTATTGGGTAATAGGCCTCCCTGTTGGTTATTTTCTAGGGATTAATCTTGGTATGAGCGTACAAGGTGTTTGGTATGGTCTTACCTTAGGACTACTAACATCTTCAATACTGCTATATTGGAGATATAAATATATTATAAAAAGAAGATCAACATAGCTCGTTAATAAAAAATGCTAACCCTAATGGGGTTGGCATTTTGCTAGTAAAGGTTACTGACAATAACTAGCTCCATCCATATATAACATTGGACTTAAATATGGTATATCTAAATTAGCACCTCTCAGTATAAACCAACATCCCATCACAAAATAAAATAAGGGAATTATTTTATTAAATTTAACTTTAAATATCTGTTTGGAATAAGAACTTACTAATGCTATTAACAGCATCAAAGGAATTGTACCCATTCCGAACAAAACCATGAACTCTATGCTTCCAGCTATACTGTCAGCATTCAAAGCTGCTGTCAACGCCATGTATACCATACCACATGGTAATAGTCCATTTAATATACCAGCAAAAAATGATCCCCCAGGTTTATAAATCCATCTCGACATCAGCTTTGCAAAAGGTTGTATAACTCTTGTTTGCCATTTCGTCCATACTGCAGATCGCTTCCCAATGAGCATACTTGCTGCGATGATAATTAAAAATATACCCGAGATGATAGATACGGTTTGTTGCGCTCCTTGCATCTGCGCTACATTACCAAATAATCCTATTAAAAAGCCTAATAAGCCATATGTAGCTATCCTACCTATTTGATATACGACCTTACTGAATATGCCCCACCATGAAATAGGCTGCTTACCTTGCGTAGCAAAAAGTAATGGTCCGCACATCACCGCACAATGCAGACTTCCAAATAAGCCCATAAAAAATGCTAGGTACTGATAAGTCATTTATTGAATATAAAATGCTTGAGATTGAATATATTTTTTACCACTATTTTCCCAATTCAGTTCCAACGACCAATTCCCTTTTTGAAGATCCAAAATTGGTAATTTCAGCATATTTTTAGCTGTATAAAATGGAACAGCTCGATCCATGCTTCCATCAGAAGGTCGTCTGAAAATTAGCTCTCCCTTATTATCTCCTGAATTAAATTGGATATAAAGTGTATCTTCTCGTTGCACTATCGAAGTACTGACATCATCATTAATCAAATTTTGCTTACGATTATATACTTCATCATAATTCAAACTATTCTCATAATAATCTTCATCGATAAGGCTGTCAGAATCTTTAGTGACCATATAAATACTTGAAGCTATTATGAACAACATGAATGATCCAAGTCCTAAAATTATTTTTGTACCCCAATTCATTTTACAGATTATTTTTTTTGCCCGGAGGCGCTATAAATGTTGTTCCTAATTTCTCGACCACCTTTCCATCAGATAGAATATGGATTTCGACATCAGTTTTATAAGTTTCGATATGTGCTGAGTTTCCAATTAAAAATAACCCAACTTTTACAGAGCCATCTTTCTCAATGGTGTCCATAGGATTGACTAGTTGAAGCTCAATATTTGGATCTGCAGCTAATAATTGAAATCCAATCTTATTGCCACTTTTATTTATCAACTCCAAAGTATAAAGATTCGTGACCTTACCATCTTCACCTACTTGATAAGTACTACCCGTAGCACGAAGTAATGAGCCGTCCAATACCGAACGATTGAATAGCATAAAACCAAAGCCAGTCATTAGCGCTATCAGCACGATTCCATAAATGATATGCCTAACTCTATTTTTCTTAAATTCTTTTTTACCATGTTGTATCTCACCCAATGAGTAAAATCCAATCAACCTTTTAGGTTTATCAATTTTAGTCATTACTGCATCACATGCATCTATACAAGCCGTGCAATTCACACATTCTAGCTGAATACCATGTCGAATATCAATACCTGTAGGACAAACCTGAACACACAATCCACAATCTACACAATCACCTTTTATATCTGATGTCAGCTTCGTTTGTTTACCTCTTGGTTCTCCACGTTCTGCATTATACGCAACTGTCAACGATTGATCATCTAATAATACGCCTTGAAATCTTCCATACGGACATATTGTTGTACAGACAATCTCTCTAACATGAGCAAATACAGCGTAAAAAACACTTGTGAATATAACTATGGCAGCAAATCCTCCTAAATGTTGGTCTATAGGATCTGTAGCTATTTTCCATAGTGCATCCACTCCTATAATATATGCTAGAAAAATGTTGGAAATAAAAAATGAGATAGCAATGAATATACTGTGTTTCAAAAATTTTTTCCAAGCGCGTATATCTGTATTTAGTCCTTCATTTAATTTGCGTTGCTGATTAGCGTCTCCTTCAATTAGATATTCTATTCGTCGAAAAATCAGTTCAAGAAATATCGTCTGTGGACATGCCCATCCACACCATACTCTACCAAATATTGCTGTAAAAAGAACGATACTTACAAGTATGATTAATGTCCCAAAAAGAAAAATGTGAAAATCTTGTGGGAAAAACATATTACCGAAAATCGAAAATTTACGTTCGATAATATTGAACATCACCAATGGATTGCCATTGATCTTTATAAATGGTGCAATAAATAGAAACAGTAGTAAGCTATAGCCGAACCATTGACGATAATTATACAATTTCCCTTTAGGTTTCTTTGCATATATCCATTTTCTTTTTTTCCCTTTTGAGGGTAGAATAGGTCCATTATCACTTACCACTGCTTCCATTCTATATTTATTATTATTTTATTATTGACCTAAATATTATTCAGTAATTTCATCAGTAATTGTACTTTCCTCTACCGATTCATCATTTGCTTGTTCGTAAGACACTTCAACGCCTTCTGCAGCTTTTGCATTAGCAGGATTTGTATCACGTAGCGTTAAAATATAGTTACTTACTTCAGCAATCTGACCAGGCGTCAACGTTTGTTCCCAAGGGACCATGCCTTTTGCAGGCACACCATATTTCACAGTTTTGAAGATATCTTTAATCTCAGCACCATGTATCCAAGATCTATCGGTTAAATTTGGACCAATGCCACCTTCGCCATTAGCACCATGACAAGAAACACAGTTGGCAGCATATAATATCTTACCAGCAGGTGCCATATCCAAGTTGACTTCGATTGAATTCTCATCGATCAAATTTGCCGCTTGTGCAAGATATTCTTGTTTAGCCTTCTCAGCGACTGCCATCTCATGCACATACTCTTGATCCTGATTCATCCCCCAACCAAATACATGGTAAATCATTAAATAAATAAGGCCAAAACAAATAGTGCCATAGAATAAAGCATTGAACCAAATTGGAACAGGATTATCCAATTCTTTGATACCATCAAATTCATGATCGATCTCAATATCTTTTTCCTCTTCAATAGGTCGTACACCTAATAGTTTATTCCACTTAACCTTTGCACGAATAGCTTTAGCAACCTTTTCCTCTTTGCGCTGCTTTTCATAATCAGGTATTGTTAGATTCAGTACAGAACGAATCGCGTTATTAACAACAACAGCAAAAAACAATAAGGTAATCATTACGATGATTAATGTAACCATCAAGATATCTCCGTATATATTTACCGCGCCAAACTCCCAAGATGAATTCTGTAAAGCTTGTTCTGCAGTGATCATTGTCTCATTCATATTTTCGAGGTTTCATCAGTTGAACTTGTATTAATATCATCCTTATCATCAAATGGAATGTCCTTCATATATTGTATATGATCTTTTTTCATATAGAATAACATCAAACCCACTATGACGAAGAATATGATGAATATCCAAAGGGATGTAATTAAATAAATCTCGTCCCCATTTAGATTTGTTATTTGTTTGAACATAACTATATGTGTTAATATTCTTAATTAATCATTACTAATTTCCATTGTCTCTGCAGCTGCTTTCTCTGCCTTGATATCAGTACCTAGACGCTGTAGGTAAGCAATCATAGCAATGATTTCACGATCTGCTAACACTTCAACTCCACTCGCTTTCAATTCATCTGTAATAGTTTGGGCTTGCTTCTCAGCATTTAGCACAGCATTATCTACATCATCGTTCGAATAAGGTACACCCAGTATGCGCATAGCATTCATTTTTTCTACCAGTGTAGAGTTGTCAAGTTGCTGATCAATCATCCATGGATACGCAGGCATGATACTTCCAGGAGATGTAATTGTCGGGTCTAGCATGTGGTCAAAATGCCATTTATGCGGATATTTACCTCCAATTCTATGCAAATCTGGACCAGTTCGTTTAGATCCCCATAAGAATGGTCTATCATATACGAATTCTCCAGCTTTACTATATTCACCATAGCGAGCAGTTTCTGAACGGAATGGACGTATAGTCTGCGAGTGACAATTCACACATCCTTCGCGTATATATAAATCACGACCTTGTAGTTCTAATGCCGTGTAAGGCTGTACGCTTGCGATATTAGGAACATTACTTTGAATAGTGAAAGTAGGGATCATCTCCACTATACCACCTATCAAAATCGCTAATAATGCTAGTACCATGAATAATACAGGTTTGCGCTCTAAACGTTTGTGTACACTACGCTCATTGACAGCTAATGGCGCTAGTGCAGGAGCTTCTGCAGGCTCATTAGCTAATAACTTACCTAGCTTCATCGTTTTCGCTAAGTTGTAAGTCATTACAATCACACCTGCTAAATACAATGCACCACCGACAGCACGCATCATATGCATTGGAATAATTTCTAAGGTAGTAGCTAAGAAATTTGGATATTTCAAAACACCTTCTGGAGTGAACTCTTTCCACATTAACCCTTGCACTACAGCAGCCCAATACATTGGAATAGCGTAGAATAAGATACCTAAAGTACCTAACCAAAAATGTACGTTTGCTAATTTTTTAGAATATAATTCTGTTTTGTAGATACGTGGTAATAACCAATAAAGAATAGCAAAGGTCATGAAACCATTCCAACCTAACGCACCGATATGTACATGAGCAACTATCCAATCCGTAAAGTGCGCTATAGCATTTACTTGCTTTAATGATAACATTGGACCTTCAAAAGTAGCCATACCATAGCATGTCAGAGCGACAACCATAAATTTAAGTACTGGCTCTTCACGAACTTTGTCCCAGGCTCCTCTCAATGTCAATAAACCATTGATCATACCTCCCCAAGATGGAGCAATCAACATGATAGAAAATACCACGCCCAGAGATTGTACCCAAGATGGTAGAGAAGTATATAGAAGGTGGTGAGGCCCAGCCCATATATAGATAAATATTAATGACCAAAAGTGCAGAATACTTAATTTGTAAGAATAAACTGGACGATTAGCCATCTTTGGTAAAAAGTAATACATCATACCTAAGAATGGTGTAGTCAAGAAAAATGCCACAGCATTATGTCCATACCACCATTGTACTAAAGCATCTTGTACACCTGCATACACATAGTAACTCTTCCAAAAACTTACTGGCAACTGAATAGAATTTACAATATGTAATACAGCTACTGTTACAAACGTAGCAATGTAAAACCATACAGCAACGTACATATGGCGCTCTCTACGTTTGATAATAGTACCAAACATATTAGCTCCAAATACTACCCAGATCAATGTAATTGCCAAATCAATTGGCCATTCCATCTCTGCATACTCATGCGAAGAAGTAAAACCTAATGGCAGAGAAATCGCCGAAGCGACAATAACTAATTGCCATCCCCAAAAATGGATCTTACTTAATACATCACTGTACATGCGTGCCTTCAATACACGTTGTAAAGAATAATACACCCCCATATAAATAGCATTTCCGACAAAAGCGAAAATCACAGCATTAGTATGGACTGGGCGTACACGACCAAACGTAGTGTACTGCGTAAGAAAATTCATCTCTGGCCATATCAGCTGAAGTGCTACCAGTAACCCGATAGACATACCAACAATACCCCAGACTATTGTCGCGATACCAAAATCCCGAACAATCTTGTTGTCATAATTAAATTGCTCTAACTGCATTACTCATCATATTTGTTTTCCGCTGTAAAAGTAGAAACATGGTTATGACAATCGCATGATAATTAGCGTGATTAAAAGTGATACTCATCACAATATAAAACACGTAAGCATATTCAATTAAAAAAGGAGTTAAATCATAAGATTTAACTCCTTTTTTTTAGCAATTAAGTGCACTATTTAAATATTATATCCATGCATTTCTGGATTTTCAATCACTTCCTTAACAGAAATAAGTTTATACACATATGAACCAGTTTCGGTATTCAATTTCAATCTAAAATAATCATCATGTCCTTGACGACGAATACTGCCCTTTAACGCACCTCCACCAACATTATAAGCTGCTGCGACTAAAGTCCAATCTCCAAATTGATCATGTAGACTCTTGATATAGCGTGCAGCTGCGTGCGTAGATTTAATAAAATCTCTGCGTTCATCAACTTTATTATTGACTTTTAATCCATACAGGCGAGCCGTAGCAGGCATGAATTGCCAATAACCACCAGCACCCTTGTGCGAGGTAACTTTTGGATTCAATCCGCTCTCGACTAATGGAATATACTTGAAGTCTTCTGGTATCCCATAGGATTCCAAAATTTCAGCAATCTTAGGCAAATATTTCTCTGCCTTACGGTGCATTTCATATGACTGTAGCTTGCTGTATGAAAACTTAGACATATGCTTGCTAAGTTTGTTCTTAACAGATGATATCTCTGTAGGCACAGTTTCATCTGCAAATGTCAACGAATTAAAGTATTCGTCTTTGCTGTCAGAATCAGATCCTGCCTTATCGCTTTTAAGCTTATCAGCATGTTCGATCATCAACTGTTTATAAGGATTCTCGAACGGATCATTGTGTGGGTTTGAATACAATTTCGATAAAACCATTATCGAAAAAATTGCACTAATACATAATACTCTTTTTCTTATCATTAACTCCCTTAATGCTACTCTATCCACGATGACTATCGATCAAAAAATAGCTTGGTCCAATTATGAAGGCACAAAGGTAATAACTATTTTGCTAAAAAACAAACAGTTACAATTTATCGAATTACGAAGCACTTCAGAAATCTGCATTTAAACATCAAAGGAGTACTATTACACCCGATAAAAAAAATGTACTAATTGATTAAATTTTCGTACCTTTGTTCCTTAATTTTTATATTAAAATATGTCATTTAATAACAAAAGGAACAGTCGCGAGGACAACTCCAAAAACACGAGAAGTTTTTCAGATAATGGTTCAAAGCGCGGCTTTAATAAAACAGGATCTTCGTCAAACTTTGGCAAATCTTCTCCTTCGAGAGATAGAAATGATGATAAAAAGTCTTTCGGCAAACCATCATTCTCTAAAGATAGAAATGATGACAAAAAATCGTTTGGTAGACCATCTTTCTCTAAAGATAGAAACGACGATAGAAAATCTTTCGGTAAACCTTCTTTCTCTAAAGATGGTGATGATAATAAAAAATCTTACGGTAGACCTTCATTCTCTAAAGACAGAAACGACGATAGAAAATCTTTCGATAAGTCTTCTTTCTCAAGAGACAGAAATGATGACAGAAAATCTTTCGACAAATCTTCTTTCTCAAAAGACAGAAATGATGATAGAAAGCCTTCTTTTTCAAGAGATAGAAAATCATTCGAAAAAGATAACTATACAAGAAATAGATCAATCACAAGCAATGCGGGACCGACTTCGGAATACCAAGAGCAACGTGAAAAGAATGATTTTAAATACTCTGCTAATAGAAAATTCAGACCTGCTAACAAACCAGCAAATAAAATGGTTGAGGATGACGGCTTAATTCGTTTGAATAGATACATTTCTAATGCGGGTATTTGTTCACGTCGTAAAGCAGATGAATTAATCGCTGCAGGTGTGGTTTCCGTAAATGGTGTCGCTGTCACAGAATTAGGTATCAAAGTTGATCCAGCAAAAGATGAAATTCGTTACAATGACGAACGTTTGAAAAGAGAAAAAATGGTATATATTCTTTTGAACAAACCAAAAGATTATATTACTACAACAGACGATCCTCAAGAACGTAAAACGGTAATGCATTTAGTAGCTAAAGCGACTAAAGAACGTATTTACCCAGTAGGACGCTTGGATAGAAATACAACAGGTTTATTATTATTAACGAATGATGGTAACTTGGCAGAAAAACTATCTCATCCAAGAAATAATGTTACTAAAATCTATCAAGTAGAATTAAATAAAAATTTAGCTCAAGGCGATTTTAACAAGATTCAATATGGTATCGAGCTAGAAGATGGGTTAATCAAACCAGATGATCTAAGCTATGTACAAGGCGCTTCTAAAAATGAAGTTGGTATACAGATACACTCTGGCAAAAACCGTATTGTACGCCGTATATTCGAGTCATTAGGATATGAAGTAGTAAAGTTAGACCGCGTCGTGTATGCTAATCTTAATAAAAAAGATTTACCACGTGGTAGATGGAGATATCTTGAAGAAAAAGAGTTAATCCAACTAAAACATTTTGTAAAATAAAATAAAAGGTCTCGATATATTCGAGGCCTTTTTTGTTTGCCTACGAACGTAGCTATTCAGCGTAAAGATTCGTATTTTTACACCTCAAAGTAAATAGTATTATGACAGATCCAAAAACGCTTACATCCGTGGCTGAATTCCATACGACATTTCAGCACCCCATACTTGACACACCACAGATTCCATCAGAGAGTAGATGCAAATTACGTGTATCACTTATAGCAGAAGAATTAAAAGAATTGGAAGAAGCTATAGAAGCTCAAGATATTGTTGAAATTGCTGATGCACTATGTGATATCCAATACGTACTATCAGGAGCAGTTCTAGAATTCGGTTTGAAAGATAAGTTCAATGCACTATTTGAAGAAGTACAACGCTCAAATATGAGTAAAGCTTGTAAGGATGAAAGTGAAGCGATTGCGACTCAAGCCCATTATAAAGCAAAGGGCGTAGAGTCTTATTACAAAGAAGTGGATGGTAAATATTTAGTGTTTAGAGTAGGCGATGATAAAACATTGAAATCAATCAATTATTCTCCAGCCGACTTAAAAACAATTATTGAAAAATAAGAAAAGCGACTCTTGTCGCTTTTCTTATTTTTATCTAGAGAGTGTATTGGCTTCCCTGCTTGACACCTCTAGCCTCCAGCCCTTTATCAATGTAAGTCTGAATACCTGATTTTTTCAAACCCCAATTAGGTGCTATTAGTAAATCTTGATCTGCTATACCAAAAACACGCTGTATAATAATATCAGGACGCAGTAAGGGAATAAATTTTGACAAAAATTCAGTGTACTCTTCCATAGAAAACAACTTGAAAGGTTCCCTCTTATATTTAACTCCCATAATTGATCCTTCAACAATGTGTAGATGATGGAGTTTCAGAAATTTAATCTGTGGATGTCTATTTATCTCTTCTGCATATTTCAACATCATCTCCTCAGTCTCCCAGGGAAAACCAAAAATTGTATGTACGCATAATTCTAAGGGAGAATTTTCTAACATTTTCATTGTTGAGATAAACTCATCATGGGAGCAACCTCTATTTATAAGTTCCAATGTTTCATTATAAATAGATTCCATACCCATTTCTAGATCTACGTCATATCGATCAGTATATGATTCTAGTAAAGCAATCTTTTCAAAATCCAAACAGTCTGGACGTGTACCTACTGATAATCCCAGAATATTGTCAGGATCAATACTCAACGCCTCATCATACATCATTTTTAGAAGATGAGTAGGTGCATATGTATTCGTATTAGGCTGGAAATATATTATAAATTTTTCAGCACCATAGCCTTTGCGAGCTCTTTCGATACCATTTTCAACTTGCTCACGAATTGATGGAATTTTTCGAGCAGTATCAGGAGTGAATGAATCTACATTACAATATGTACATCCACCATATCCTTTGCTACCATCACGATTAGGACAAGTAAAATTACCATCTACGATGACTTTAAATACTTTTTGTCCGTTATATTTTTCCTTCAAATATGCTCCGTAGTGATTATACGGCTTTATACCATTATCTAATGCTGTTCCCATTCGATTACAAAGGTAGACAATTAAAACTTTGGGATAAAATCAATACTATTACTAATTCGAAAATTAATCAATTACACGCCTAAAAGACCCAAAATTTTTATAACCTATATACAAATAGAGAATTTCATTATTATATCTATAAGAGTTAATAAATTTAAAATTCTCCATTAAATAAGCATCTATGTCCATTTTTTTTTGGCAATAGGTATTAGTAGAAACATAATCCTTAAAAGTAAGTGAGGTGTGATCTATAACTCGCAGTAAAGAAACTTGGTTACATGTAGTCCGAATACCAAACAAATCTCTATAAAATATATGATAGGCAAAACAAGATTTCCAGTTTTCTTAGAAGGAATATCTGTAGATTCATATATTTACCAATTCGTACCTTCTAATTCTATTGTTTGATGAATAATATCAATATCATCATCTTTGCATCCCAAAAGAAGCAAAATGAATACTAAATAATAATTAAGCTGTAATAATTTCATAAGGCTATAATTTGGTTTTAAATATAACTGTATTTACTATGAACAGATATAGCTAGTATTCAAATATGCTGAAACGCAAAAAAGCCTTAGTATTTCTACTAAGGCTTTTTGTATAAAATAAGGCACCGACCTACTCTCCCACCTGTTACGGCAATACCATCGGCTCTGGCGGGCTTAACTGCTCTGTTCGGAATGGGAAGAGGTGAACACCGC
>JAZQRD010000076.1:0-2534 GCA_045629405.1 Sphingobacterium sp.
TGGCTCGGTTATCGATTTTATAGATAAAGATATTCATACGGATTTTATTGAAAAATCAAGGGTAGTTTTTGAGAGGAAAATTACCTCAAGTGTTAATTTTTTCACTGATTTTGGCGGATTCAAAAATTTAGATTGGTTAATTGACCTCCTCCCTTTATCTCGAGCAGTCTAAAATAGAGATTCGGGGCGTATCTTCATGCAAGTTAATAAATTCCTGTGGAGATAAATCGTCCAGCACTTTTCTAGAAAAAGTTTTTAATTCGCTAATGTCATACGTATTCGGGAGTTGATGGGGTATGAGAAGAGAGTTAATTGGTGTTGCTATTTGTTAATGTCAATTACGATTGATTTCTGTAGAAGCATTTCGCATAGACTAAATAAGCGAGTAAGCCGGCAACTGGATATGTAAAAAACCGTTTGTATTCCGTCTGTATGTTTACTGACATATCTCCTTGGGTAATTAGTGCGACAAGAGTAGCTGAAACTATTATAAACAAAATTTTAAGCATCAATTTATTTCCCATTTTTCCATCAAAGACCTCTACGAATAGCCAGAATATAGGCATAATAAAAATTGCCCTATAGAATAGGTAGTAAACAATATAGACATAGAATGAATTCGTTGTCTCATTGAACCTCTTAGCATTTTCCAGAGCAAGTAAGAAATCTAACGGATAGCTGATAACAGCCATAATCAAGACGGTAACGATGACCATCGTAAAAAAAATACCTATGTCTTTTAATGTCTTTTTAGATGCAGCCATTTTTACGTTTTAATGCTTCTAAACTAATCTTGCCATCAAAATCGTCGCGGACAGCGGACCAATTAGGCCTAAGTTTGGTTTGAGTTCCACGGCTCGCAGCTCCAGAGTTATCATTGATGAACTTTGCGGTCTTGTCTTGGAAACTTTCCCAAAGCTTATCGGCTTGCGTGAATGCCAAGTCGTTGAAAAGCAGAGAGATGGTTTCTGTGATGACGTCGGTGATTCTATCCACACCAGATACATAAAATACATATGTCATATCTGGATTCTGAGTATAGCCCCATTGTCTAATGCCACTCAATGGATGCATCCCATCAATGGGCGAGCGAAGAGTCGATACACTCCACCAAGTGGGGGTAGAACTATTGATTATGACAGTTCCATCATCTACCATATCAATACTCCACATCGCTCCAGGCTTGCCGTTTATTAAATCCTGGGTATCATTCACTCCATGTGCGTTGTACGGATTGAATGTTCCTATTTCCGTGTTTATAAAGGTATTCATATTGCTTCTAATATACGTAAGGAATTGATCAGGTGTTAGTCTTATACCGTTTAACATTAGCTTCTACAATAGTCTTCTCATTATTATGTACTGTTGTAGCAAGATTCCAGTTAACATTGATTTTCTCTGGATCAATGGACGGATTTTCCAAAGTTGCTCGGGTCATCTTAGACTGGAAAATACTTCTGTTTTGTGGTCTACCATTGGTAAAGGTCTCATACCAGGTTCTATCGTTCGTTATGATCCTTTGGGCTTCGACGTCAGACTGGTCTTGATTTCCGATCTCTTTCTTACAGCTGGAGAGAGAAAGGGCAATTACAAGTGAGCACAGCAAGAAAAGGTCAGTTCTTGTTTTTAAACTTCGGTAATCTACGGGACTGACCTTAGGTGGTTTTGGAATGATGTTCATTAATTGAGATGTTTATAGGTTAATTTAGATTATTACAAAGTGAGAATTTATTTTTATTTATCGCAGCAGCATGCAACGCCGAGTATCTAATACACAGATGTGTCCGAAGGTCATAATATGACCCAACAAACTTAGGCTCATATGTCGTTCAGATTCCTGATATAGAAAGCTACAATGAATCCGCCTTTTGAAGGCGTTACGGTGGTTAAGGGGCGGTAGGAGGGAGAGAGAGTTAACATCCTTTTTGAGCGATTGAATTGCTAATATATGCCCAAATCTTAGCTGTATGAAATTATTATTTTCTCGAAACGAGATTGTTGCATAATACCTCCAGACTGGAATAAGGCCTTATGGTCATTCTTTGCCTATCATAAGTTGTTATCTGAATCAGAAATAAGGTGTTCTTTTGATGTGTTTTTGTAAAACGATGTTGCAAGCGTTATTTCTGCACGAAAAACATTTCCTATAAATTTAATATTGGCAACTTGGCCAGGAGCGCCATCTGTTGTTTCGCCATCCTTGATTTTTAATATCACACCGGCTCCACCATAGCGCTTAATTTGTTCACCTATAAGACCAAGAACATTCTTATTTGTTATAGCTTGATTTACGGTCTTTCTCATACATGTATCAATAATATCATAATTAGTTGCAAGTCGGACATACTATTTTATTTTAAGCAAATAGCAGATAAAAACAACACATCTGGGCAAAGTAATTTCCAGGTAAAAACTCTGCGAAACATTCGTATCGTTTTGATGCTAAAGACCAGTACAGTACCTTTGTATTGAAAGATTGATATTAACCCAAAGAAATAAGATATGTATCCAGAATATTTAGTTGAACCAATGCG
>JAZQRD010000077.1:0-5325 GCA_045629405.1 Sphingobacterium sp.
CATATTCGCGTTAGCACTAAGATACCTATTTTAACAAGAAAAGCCTAATAGCTATATCCGCTATCAGGCTTAATCACATTAAACAAAACTAAATTATCAATCTATTGCAACATCCTGTTCTACGGCATCAGCAACGATATCTATTGTAGGCTTAGAATAACCTCGAAGTGGATTTTTGTAAAATAGCAAGAGTATAAAAACGAATATGCCGGCAATGACGATGTAGCCATAAATCTCTTTAAAAGAAACCATCAATACACGATGCTCCATGATATTTGCTATCATAGTGCTATTCATATACTGTAGATTTGGGTTTAACTTATCCAGCGCCGCGCTTGCCAACATAAAGTTCTTTGCGGCGACTTTTTTTAGCACTTCATTCAGTATGGCAGTTCCTATAGCTGCACCGCAGGCAGCACTCATAAAAGCCTGTACCGATATCGATTGAAAGAAATGATGAAAGGGCACCTTCATCAAATCCGAAATCAACACAATAGCAACAGTAACATAACCAAAGTTACGTAATATCAAAGATATAACGAACAATTGTTGACTCGTATTATGATCGATAAAGAAATACATAAACACATTGTACAACACTATAGATGCTAAAGCTATCATATAAGTGGATTTAGGTGATTTTTTTGCTATTGCAAAATAACGCCAAGTAAAAAATGCGCCGGCTAATATCCCTAGCCAACTGATTATATTGACCCAAATCATCTGATGATGATCATACCCTAATATCTTTTCGAAATAAATATGTTCATAGATATGAGATGGTCCAATCAATAAGTCTACAATAAGATAAAGTATCAACGAACGCCAAACAGGGCGGTAACAAAATGTCTGTAAGGGAATAAAAGGATGACGTATAAACGAAGCTCTATATATATTCAACCCCAACATAACGATTAGTGTAATGGCGGCGAAACGCATTTGCTCTGCATGAAACCAATCATAGAAAGATCCATATATCAATATAAAATTTATATTCAACAAAATCAACCCCCACAATATTGCCCCCAACCAATCGACACCAAAAAGTGGGAATTTGGGAATAAAACGTACACTGTTAAAGATCAAAACGATTACGAGCAGCATAAATAAAAACATGCCTATAACCAACCAATTTACGAAAGCAACATTAGCAAATAAGGCTACATACATATCTGTTACCCCACCTAACAATATCACCCCATTTACGAGCAAATAAACATAGGAGAAGAAAACAGGCATATCACGTGATGGAGTGATCCACAATTGTATAGTTGAGTTGCACTCAAAAGTCGCCCACATCCTAAACATACCAGCAATAAAACAAGCAGATATAAGAATAAATACATTGTCAGTATACAAACAGACAACATTACATACTATAAGGACAATACAACAGGTAATCAACGCATGTTTAGTAATAAAGCGTAACTTTAGGCGCAACATGATGGAAAAAACCAAGCACATACCTGCCATTGATGCAAATCCAGCCATCATAATATCTTCTTGCATCAATGCACGTTCGCCTACAGACTCATTGAGTGTAGCTAAATAGATACCACCACCAGCAAATTGTATGATAAGTACGAAAAGGATAAATATCCAAGGTTTCACCTTTTCCGGAATAAAATCATTTATCGCCAGAATTTTAAAAGGTCCTACTGGTGCGTCCATATTCTTAATATTTTACAAAAGATTCTACATTCATACCTGCTCTTAACTTAAGGAGATATTCAGGCTTTATGTCCTTAGCAAACTCAATACGTACGGGAATTCTCTGCTCTATTTTAACAAAGTTTCCTGCAGAGTTGTCTTGCGGGATGACCGAGAAACTTGCTCCAGTAGCATTAGCTATAGATTTTACGATACCATTTAATTTCACCCCAGGCAACGCATCTACCTCCAATTCTACCTCTTGCCCTTCAGCTATGTGCTGCGTTTGTGTCTCTTTATAATTTGCTATAACCCACTTATCATTATTATCAATGATATCAACAATAGGCTGCCCCGGTTGAATTAATTGACCTACTTGGATTGCTTTTCTACCCGTATAACCATCGGTCGGTGCTATAACAACAGTATAAGAGAGGTTTAATTTTGCTAATTCAACTGCCGTTTGTGCTAATTCAATGATAGCATCATTCTATGTAAGTCTATTATTTTGCTCACTTGTCGCCAATACGGTAGTTTCTTTTTGACGTGCTAAAGTTTCATATTTTGCTTTCAATGCTACATACTGCGTATGTTTAGCATCATACTCTTGCTGAGTAACAGCTTCTTTTTCCAACAAGATTTTGTAACGTTTGTCCTCCGTTGCCGCCAAATCTAATAAAGCTTTTATCTCCGATAATCCAGCCTCCGACACCTGTATATTGTTAGCTATAGTTTTTACAGATGAAGAGACTATATTTTTGCCCGCTAAAGCATTCGCATAATCAGACTCCACTTGCGCTAAGCGATATCTAAACTCCGTGTCTTCAATCACCATTAGGGTATCTCCTTTTTTGACAGGTTGATATTCTTCAAAACGTATTTCTTTGATATAACCAGGTACACGAGCATTTACTGGTACTATCAATTGCTTCACTTGCGCATTGTCAGTATATTCCACATTGCCAAAATGAAAGAATTTTGCCCCTACCCACACGATACCTGTCCCTAATATAGCTACCGCTACAACATTATATATTATTTTTTTGACTTGGTGTTTCATTGTTTTTACTATGATTAAATTGTTTAATTATTGATTTCTATTAAAGTGTACCTGCCAATTTCCTTAATTGGTAGTAATGGAACAAAATATTGATTTGGGCATTTGTTGCTTGCAATTCAGCATCTAACTGCGTATTTTCGGCATCCATCATCTCAGTTATCAAAGAAAGTTGATTTAAATACCGATTTTGCACAACATTATAGTTCTGCTTAGCTAATTCGACGCTTTTCAATCGATTTTTGTACACGTGAATAGTTTCTAAGTATTTGATTTGAGCAGCCTGTATATCTTTAACTAATTGATCTTGAATTTTAGCTTCTTTTTCGTAGGCTATTTTGGATGCTGTTTTTGCCTTATCTTCTTTCACTTTGTTTTTGTATAAGGAAGAGATACTATATTTTACACCAGCACCCACATACCAATAATTAAAATTTTTGTTAATTGTAGGGATCTCAATTAGA
Source organism: Sphingobacterium sp. (assembly GCA_045629405.1). GTDB lineage: Bacteria > Bacteroidota > Bacteroidia > Sphingobacteriales > Sphingobacteriaceae > Sphingobacterium. The sequence goes on from JAZQRD010000077.1 coordinate 3,172, forward strand.
ATAGGTCCATTCAAATATTCAGATGCAAAACCATATACCTGTGGTAATCTATCAGCTTTGACTAATTTTTCTACTTTTTCCGCTTTTTGAATATCTAAACCTGCCAAATGCACTTCTGGAGATGTTTCTATAGCTGTAGCCATCCAGTCCTTTGTGTTGTTACCAAGTGCTCCATCTGCAGCAGTAGCTAATCCTTCCAATGGTTTAAGTTTGATTTTAGTGCCTATAGGCAGATTCACTAATTGAACTAACTCATTGTTTATTAAATCTATAGCATTATTAAGCTGAAGCAATGCCACATGCAGTGATTGCAATTGCAATTCATATCGTGTTATATTATTCTTTAATGCAACACCCTGCTCTTTCTTTGCCTTAATCTGCGCAATCATTTTTTCCGTTTGTGTTATATTCTTCTCAATAACAATACGCTGATTACTTATTTTTTGCATTTCAAGGTAATAACCTGTTATACCAAAGCGGACATTTTGCTTCACCAGTTCCTTTTCTACAAGAGAGGATTGTTGTCCCAATTTTGCTAATTCAATACTATTTCTAATAGCACCACCAGCGTAAATAATCTGTTTTGCTTCAAGCGCAAAATTTGCCCCAAATGCAGGAATTTCTACACTGAAGCCATTCGAAAAATTACGATCGGAAATCCACCCATCAGCATTATAAGAAAATGCGACATTAGCATCAATTGTGGGAAGGAGTTTTTGTTTCTCTTCCTTAATATTCAATGATGCAAGATGCTGTACTTGGTCCAAAATTTTTAAGTCTTGGTTATGCGCATCTGCGAGATCAAACAAATCTGTCAAGCCCAGTTGTTTCGTATTAGCTTCCTGGGCAAATAATGGAAATACAGCCCCCATCAAAAGACTTGATAGCCAGCTTTTTAAATTAATATTCATCTAAATAGTTATTTTGAAAAATGTGATACAAAGGTCGTTAAAAAGAGAGGCTATTCGTTCTTCTAAAAAATGACTAAATTGGTTTATTTTGAAATTTTCAATATCTTTGCTACAGACACAAAAGACATGAATCATAAAGAAGACCTTATTATATATGATGAGGAATTATTTGCGCCATTGGTAAATAAGAATGAAAACAGATGCTTTATATGCATCAACCATGCAAATATGATGGCTATACAGCCTTATATTACTAGCAGTATATACGTGAAATCAACTCTATTTATATTGGTTCATAATGGAAATGCTTCTGTAGAGATAAATTTCAAAAAACAAGAAATCAAATCGCGACAGATTTTATTATTATCCTTTGGACATTTCTTAAAAGTTACTACTGTAAGTAGCGATTTCAAGTTCAGTTCTCTTTATATAACGAAGCAGTTTATCGACGAGATGTATTCTACAGATATGCTCTATAAAAAGATGCAATATGCTATACGAACATTCAAAAACCCTATTTTAGATTTAGACAAACTAGCTTATAACACAATAATAGACCGTTTTAAGTTGATAGAGTCTATCAACAATGATTTCATGCACATACATCGTCAAGAAATGATACTTAATGCCCTACGCATCTATTTCTTGGACCTACGCAATATCATTGACAAAAAGTGTAACGACATGCCCGAAGAAAAGCCCTCACGCGATGAGCTTTATTTTGAAACTTTTTTAGATTTATTATTTCAGCATTATAAAATTGAGCATCAGGTAGAATTTTATGCTGATAAAATACATATTACAGCACACTATTTGACGAAAATTGTAAAACGCCTAACAGGTCAAACGGTATCCGATTTTATAACACAATTGGTATATCGAGAGGCGGAACAATTGCTGAAGCAGCCCAAATTGTCTATTCAACAGATCGCTTCAGCATTAAATTTTTCTGATCAATCCGCCTTTGGAAAATTCTTTAAACGTAATGCAGGTATGTCACCAAAGGAATATAGAAACAATGATAATTAGCTCCATAACGCTTTATTAAATTTATTAATACTTAGTCAACAGTATCCTAAGAATACGTTAAATTCATCTATGGACAAGCTTTTATGGCGACATAAAGCAGGTTATACTATACCTAGAATTTCACAACCTATTGTATCCTAAAGATTACCTTATAAATTCATTAATTATACGTACCTTTGCGCCTATGAAAAAAATAGCAGATTACAGAACGTTA
>JAZQRD010000078.1:0-20089 GCA_045629405.1 Sphingobacterium sp.
CAGTTATACGCTGTATATGAAGTTGCTAAAGCATTAAAGGGTACTGGAGTACCATTGATCGCTGATGGTGGTATTAAACAAACTGGCGATATTGCTAAAGCAATCGCAGCTGGTGCAGATACGATCATGGCAGGTTCATTATTTGCTGGTGTAGAGGAAGCTCCTGGTGAGACTATCCTATTAGAAGGACGTAAATTCAAATCGTACCGTGGTATGGGATCAGTAGAAGCTATGGAAAAAGGTTCAAAGGATCGTTACTTCCAAGATGTAGAAGCTGATATTAAAAAATTGGTACCTGAAGGTATTGTAGGTCGTGTACCATATAAAGGTACCTTAGCTGAAGTGATCTACCAATACATTGGTGGTCTACGCGCTTCTATGGGTTACTGTGGAGCAGGATCTATTGAGAGATTGAAAGAAGCTCAATTTGTTCGTATCACGGGTGCAGGACTTAGAGAATCTCATCCACACAATATTCAAATTACTAAAGAAGCGCCAAACTATAACAGTCGCGGTTAACTCTTTTTGTATGTGGATTCAGAAAAGCCTTGAGATAATACTCAAGGCTTTTTTATTTTATTATTAAAGTAGATCAGTATTAAACGAAAAAGGTGATATAAGATGTTTATTAACTAGTTGTAATTTTATTATTTTTTCATAAATTAATGTTTTAAAATGATAAAATAGTAAAATAATCTATTTTGTAATATAAAAATGATATATTTGACATTGTAGTTCTATCCGCTAGACCATTATTACGCAACAAAATAATTTGTAATGAAATTAAGTCAAAAACAAGCTGTATTTGAGAATGAAGTGATTACGCGTTTTGATCTCTTCAAAAGTTTATTTCTAACACTACCTTTTCAACGTGTAAAGCATACAGGTACTTTGTTACCGTTCTTTACCACCCATTGTGAGAATGGGGTGCAAGATAACCTAGCACCAGAAATAATTATTGATAGCTTTTTCGAAAAATATGAGCAATATGTACAGAAGGAAGATCGCATGGATATGCTATTCCGCATGGTGCAGTATATTGAGCGTCAAGTTGTGTTATTCGATGCTGTCGAAGATTCGTCATTTCAAGCAGTAGGTAAGACCGATGAAAAAGCGGGATTAGATTCATTATTCAAATTAGCTCAAGCTGATCCCAATCTGAAGAAAAGAATGGTAGAAAAGCTAAAAGATTTTTCTGCTAGACTAGTACTGACAGCTCATCCAACACAATTTTATCCTGGTCCTGTATTAGGTATAATTAATGACTTAATTGAAGCTATCAAGAAAAACGACATATCAAATATTCATTTGTTACTTCAGCAATTGGGTAAAACTCCATTCATCAAGAAACAGAAACCTACACCGGTAGATGAGGCGATAAGTCTAGCTTGGTATCTAGAAAATGTGTTTTATAAAGTAACAACTAGTATTCAGTCGAAGATAGATGCAGAATTGGAAGTGCCATCTGAGGATGTCAAGCAGTTGATTGAGTTGGGATTTTGGCCAGGTGGTGATAGAGATGGAAATCCAAATGTGACAGTTGAAAGCACAAAGAAGGTAGCGGCCATGTTACGTACGATACTTTTCAGATGTTACTACCGTGATTTTAGGATTGTCAAACGTCGTATTACATTTCGTGGAACAGAAGAATATTTAGAAAATTTGCAGGAGTTATTCTATGAAAATAGTTTCAATCCTATAGAAAATCCTATTGACGATACCGATAGAATTCTGTACAACCTTCGCGCTATCAAAGATGTGCTAAATACATTGCATAATGGACTATTTGTGGATTTGGTCGAAGACTTGATTCGTAAGGTCAATACATTTGGTTGCTATTTTACAACTTTGGATATTCGCCAGGATAGTTCTATTTTACGTAAGACTACGAATTATTTCGTTGAAAAATATCCTAAAGAAACTGGTGTTAAACTTGAGGATTTAATCGAGTCAGAAGTCGCTAAGCAAAAATTATTGCCATTCAATGCGGTTGATTTAAGTTTTGAGGAGGATGCTGATCCTTTAGTTAAGGATACTATAGGTGTCATAAAACTTTTGAAAGATATTCAAAAATCTGGTAGTGAACGAGCGGCACAACGATTTATTATTTCAAATTGTCAGCAGGCTTCCGATATACTAGGGTTGATGCAGTTATTTCTATGGAGTGGATGGACGAAAGATAATCTTACTATTGATTTTGTTCCTTTGTTTGAGACTGTAGATGACCTATCAAGAGCGCGTCAGGTAATGCATACGTTATATACGAATGATTCATATAGTAAACATCTTAAGCAACGAGGTAATAAGCAGAGTATCATGTTAGGTTTCTCAGATAGTACAAAGGATGGTGGCTATTTGATGGCGAATTGGTCTATATATAAAGCTAAGATAGAACTAACAGCATTAGCTCGCGAATTTGATGTAGATCTTGTATTCTTCGATGGGCGAGGAGGACCACCAGCACGTGGAGGTGGTAAGACGCAGAGATTCTATGCTGCAATGGGTAATGAAATTGAGAATAAGCATATACAATTAACGATTCAAGGTCAGACTATCAGTAGTCAGTATGGATCTCTAGATTCAGCACAATATAATATAGAACAGTTATTATATGCTGGTTTGATTTCAGAAATAAGATCAAATCCTGGAGATACGCTTACGGAGAAACAAAAACAAGTAGTGGATAAGATAGCAGCGGAGAGCCATAGTAAGTTCTTGTCATTGCGTAATCATCCATTGTTTTTAAAATATCTTGAGACGTTAAGTCCTCTTAAAGCTTTATCATCTATCAATATCAGCAGTCGCCCAGTGAAGCGTAACGCTGATAAGGAATTGCGTTTAGAAGATTTACGAGCGATTTCTTTTGTGACAGCATGGTCTCAATTAAAGCAAAATATACCAGGATTCTATGGTGTAGGTACTGCGCTAGAATGGGCCGAAGAAAATAATCTGTGGTCTTATGTTCAAACTTTGTATGAAAACTCCGGTTTCTTTAATACATTAATCGATAATTGTATGATGTCAATGACGAAGTCAAATTTCCAAATCACAAGTTATATGCGTGAAGACGAGACTTTTGGAGAGTTTTGGGATATCTTACATACTGAATATGAGAAAACAAAGGCGTACGTGTTGAAATTAAGTAATTCGTCTCAGCTAATGGAAAATTATCCTGTAGAGCGAGCATCCATATTAGAACGTGAGAAAATCATACTTCCATTGTTGATCATACAACATTATGCAATCCGTACATTAGAGCATGAAGATTTGCCTAATGATGAACAAGAAATATTAAGAAAATTAATTGGTCGTACGATTTATGGTGTTGTAAACGCAGGACGAAATTTAGCCTAATACTTATTCTTAAAGTATAGAGTTTTATAACAGATATTTTATATTTTTGTAATTGAATTAAGAAACGAAACGAAATGAAATTTAATACATTATTTGTTGCGGCAATTTGCGCAGGTACTTTATTCAATTCTTGTGTGGATGAGACTGCTAGACAAAATCAGTTAAAATTTACGCATACGTCTTTAGCTGATGGTGAGGCTTACTTTAATTTTCACCAAGTTGGAGAAACAGCTTTGACAGGTTTAAAAAAAGCAGAATTGGCTGAAAATGGTTCAGATGCAAAATCTACAGATGTAGCAGTGAAAGTAAAAGCTTTCTATAATCAATTTATCCCTGCTTTAGATTCTATCGCTACGGCTAATCAAGTAGATTTCCCTATTAAAGGTATTCCTGCTATAGACACAGAAGTAGCAGCGGATTCAGCAGCACAAGGTACTGCACATGCTCATACAGACTATGTACATACGGCACAACATGAAATTGCTTTGATTAAAGTACAATTAGGTCGTTTAGCAAAAAATACAAATGCAGAAATCCAGGCATTTGCGAAAGAGCAACTTCCATTGGCTTCAGAATTATTCTTAGCTATTGGTGGCAAAGAAGAAGCTAAAGGCCATCATTAATATTTATATCAGACTTATAGGAAGAGGGATACCCAAAAAGGTGTCCCTTTTTTTTAATTTACAGTTTTAAATTAATGTTAATACAATTTTAATTTAATATTTGCTTAACAATATATTATTAATATTGTTATACAATTGATTTTACATTATTATAACGCAAAATACAAGGTAGTGAGATACGCAGCAATAGATATAGGTTCCAATGCAGTAAGATTATTAATCGCAGATATTTTAGAAAAACCGGACGGTATTACATATACGAAAAATACACTATTACGTGTACCATTGCGCTTAGGCGATGATGCATTCATAGATAAGCGTATATCACCAGGTAAATTTAAAGATATGGTAGACACAATGCATTCTTTCCGTTTACTAATGGATGTCTATAAGGTTAGTGATTACATGGCTTGTGCTACATCTGCGATGCGTGATTCTGAAAATGGTGCTGAAGTTGTAGTAGCCTGCCGTGAGAAAGGAATTGATATCAACATTATAGACGGAGGTGTCGAAGCTAAGATTATCTACAATTCATATTTAAGCGATAAGATGGATCGCAACAAGGTCTATCTATATATAGATGTGGGTGGAGGAAGTACTGAAATTACACTTTTTGCTAATGGTGAAATGGTTGCTTCCAAATCGTTTAATCTTGGGACTATACGTATCTTAGATAATCAAGATAGCCCTGAGACATGGGAAGAATTACGCACTTGGGTACATCAGACTACCAAACCCTATAAACAAATATATGGTATAGGTACTGGAGGTAATATTAATAAGCTCTCTCGTATAGCTAATACAAAGGATGATATGCCGATTACATATGCTAAACTTCGCGCTATCTATGAATACTTAAATTCATTTTCCCTACGAGATCGTATCCATAAATTAGGGCTCCGTTCAGATCGTGCAGATGTAATTATACCTGCTTCAGAAATATTCTTGACGATCATGAAAGTTGGACATCTTAAGAATATAGTAGCTCCAAGAGTTGGTTTAGTAGATGGGATTATTCAAACGTTAATCGATAAAAATTTCACGAAATAACTGCCCATTATACTTGCTAGTTCGTCAAAAAAGTATAAATTTGTGGCACACGAGCCCAGGTGGCGAAATTGGTAGACGCACCATCTTGAGGGGGTGGCGCTTGTATGGGCGTGGCAGTTCGAATCTGCTCTTGGGCACACATGCTTGCAATATTTATTGCAGGCATTTTGTTTTTAGAGATATCTTTTGATGATTTTTTATTGATACTCAATGCTATGAAATTTTATAAAAGCACAGTTATGAATTTGTGGAATTGCTAAGGTAATAAGTAAAAAGAAACGGGTATTTAGCGTAAGCTAAATACCCGTTTCTTTTTTATATCTAATTAAGATTTATTTGATTCCTAATTTAACTTTTACATCTGCAGTTACATCTTCACCACCTGCGAAATAAATAACACTACCAGCTGCTAAGTCTAGAATATAAGCATATCCCTTTTCTTTAGCTACTGCATTGATAGCAGTCATCACTTTAGTTTGGATAGGAGCCATTAATTCTTGCTGTTTTTTACCAATTTCTTCCTGAGCTACTTTTTGTACCTCTTGAATACGAGTTTGCATTTGTTGAAGCTCTTGACCTAAAGCTTGTACTTCAGCATCGATTTGATCTTTATTTGCTTCAGAACGATTTCTCAATTTTTCTTGTGCTGTAGTTTCTTTCTTTTGGAATTCAGTATACATACCTTCTAATTCCTTTTGCTTAGATTCACTCAATGTTTTTAGTTGATCTTGAGCAGTCTTAAACTCCGTAGTCAATTGAAATATTTCTTCAGCATTTACGTGTCCGATTTTTTGTTGTGCGTTAGCAACTGTAGTAGTTGCGAATAAACCTAATGCTAATGCTGCGCCTTTTAATAAATTTTTCATTCTTTAAAGTTTACTATATAATTACTAGTGTAATTTTTTTTGTTTGATATGTTAATAAATTAGTTTACTATTTGTTAGATGGAGCTTCTGCTAGAGATGCATCCGGTTTGAAACCTAGTTTGGTAATGATATCATTACTTTTATCCAGACGAGGACTAGCAAACAAGAATGTAACTTCTGATCCTTTGTCAAGAATTAGATCTAATCCTTGCGCATCAGCAACATCTTGTATAGCTTTAGCTACACGATCTTGGATAGGTTTTACAAGACGTAGACGAGTTTGAAACAATTCACCTTCGTACCCGAATTTTTTTCGTTGTAAGTCTTTAACTTCCTTTTCTTTGCTTACGATTTCGTCTTCACGTCTTTTACGCATATCATCATTTAACAATACCTGATCATTTTGATATGCTTTGTATAATCTTTCGATCTCACCATATTGCTTATCAACTTCTTCTTGCCATTGTACAGAAAGATCATCTAATTGTTTCTGTGCTGAGACATATTCAGGGATATGCTTTAAGATGTATTCAGAATCAACGTACGCTAATCGTTGTGCAAATGACGCAGTAATACTAATCGTAAGGAACGCTAAAATTGCAAATATTTTTTTCATATTATTCTTTTCTTTTTCTGTATGACAACAATTATACTAAAAAGGTTTAATTATTAAAAGCCCCCCATGTTTTGCATGATACTAAATGTAAAGCTTTGTTTCCAATTGCTTGTAGTCATACCTGGGATAGGATCGAATGCGTGACCATAATCTATACCTAACATACCAAAGATAGGTAAGAAGATACGTGCACCTACACCTGCCGAACGACGTACTTTGAATGGATTAACTTCCGAGAACTTATTCCATGTATTACCAGCTTCCGCAAATGCTAATGCAAATACTGTAGCTTGGTCATTTAGCATGATTGGGTGACGTAGCTCCATTTGGTATTTTGCGTAGATTGGAGAACCTGAGTTAATAGCAATCTGTTGGTATCCATTACCTGTAGATTGAGGAATAATTGTACCATTAGCATATCCTCTCATTGCAATGATTTCAGAACCTTGCAAGAAGTCAAATCCTTGCATACCATCACCACCAAGTTTGAAACGTTCGAAAGTAGAAGTTGGTGTTTTATCCGTATAACTACCAAGGTAACCAAATTGAGCTTGCGCTTTCAATACTAGTTTACCAGCAATTTTTGTATACCATTGTGAATCGAACTTCCATTTGTGGTACTCCGTCCATTTGTATTTAATGTTATCTGGATCTGTCTTGTAATTGATATCATTCCATGATGAATATGGAGGTGTCAACGAGACAGAGAACTTGATATGTGAACCAGAAGTAGGATAAATAGGTGCGTCTATAGAGTTACGGCTAATCTCTTGCGTCAGGTTGATATTGAATGCAGTACCATCTGAGAATAAGAAATAATTACCGTAGTTCTGTAATTTGTAACGCTGGAATGATAATGAAGTATTAACTTGGAAATAGTTGTCTGGCCATTGTAGACGTTTACCCAACGTAGCTGTCACACCTGTCATCCAAATACGGTTCAATTCAGAGTCCTTTACCATTTGCTGTCCAGTATAGTAGTTGAAGCCACCGTACGAAGAGTTAGAAGTATAAGCGCTCAGTCCGAAATAAATAGGCTTTTTACCACCTAACCATGGTTCAGAGAATGAAAAACTATATGATTGGTAACGCTTACCTGATGTCTGACCACGTAAACTTAATTTTTGACCATCGCCACGAGGAAGAGGTTTCCAAGCATCTTTTTTGAATAAGTTACTTGTAGAGAAGTTGTTGAATGTCAAACCTAGTGTACCTATAATTTGTCCAGCACCATAACCACCTGATAACTCAACTTGATCCGATGGCTTTTCAGCCACATTGAAAACGATATCAGTCGTTCCTTCTTCATGATTCATAGAAGCCGAAGGAATATCTGGAGTTATCTTTTGCTCATCAAACATTCCTAACTGCGATATCTCACGTATACTACGCATGATTGCTTCACGTGAATATTTTTGTCCAGGTTTGGTATAGATCGAACGTAAAACTACACGGTCATTTGTTACATCATTTCCTTTAACGATGACATTGTTGATAGTGTATTGTTTACCTTCACTTACTTGTATTTCTAAGTCTATAGTATCTCTATAGATCTTTTTGATAACAGGTGTGATATTAAATGTAAGATAACCATCGTTTTGATACAATGCAGAGATGTCATCACTATTACGCGTAGGGCCCATCAATTTTGTATGGATTTTCTCTTCGCTGTATACATCACCTTTTTCGATACCTAGGATAATATTAAGCACAGAGTCCTTATATCTAGTATTACCTGTCCAATCAATATTACCGACAAAGTATTTGTTACCTTCATAGATGTCTAGGTTGATTCCTATTTCATTATCATCGTGGCGATAGATGCTATCGGAGATTATTTGTGCATCACGGTATCCTTTATCATGGAGTTTTGCAACTAATTTTTCTTTAGCTTCCGCATATTTTTCGTCTTTGAATTTACCAGGGCCGAAAATACGGAACCATTTGCGTGGTTTTACACCTTTTAGATATTTCGTTAATTCTTTATCTGTGAATACTTCATTACCTGTAAACTGAACCGAGTTGACTTTAATTTTATTATTACGGTCTACATCTACAACAAGAATTTCATTGTTTGCTTGTACTGAATCCTTCTTAGTTTGGATATCGATCGTTGGGTACAAGAATGATTTTTCTCTCAAGAAACGTTCGATGGTATTACGTGTATTTTTAAATAAATTCTCGTTTACGATTTTGCCTGTACTAGAATTTAATCTTTTGTTGATTTCTTCAGTTTGTGACTTGCTTAGACCATTAAGCTCAATGCGTGTCAAACGTGGACGTTCTTGTACGCGAATATCGAAATAAATAGTCTCACCATCTATTCGAGTAGCCCATAATTGCACATCTTCGAATAGATTCTGTGCCATTAAATCTTTAATAACATTAGAAGTAGCCTCACCAGGTACTTCGATATATTGACCTACGACTAATTTTGAAATAGTGATTAATACATCGGTATCTAGATACTGTGCTCCACTTACCGTGACGCCTCCGATAACAAAATCTTTAGGTTGGAGATAGCTAATTTCGTCAGGATTTGATAGGTTGATAGCACCTCTGTTCGCAATTTGAGAAAAAGCGGAAGGGCTATTAAGTAGTAAAACCGCTGCTGTTAATATATATAGTTGCTTCATTTACTTTTTATTATGAGAGCTAAAGTACATCAAAGTGTTGTTAATTTTTGTTAAATGGACAATTAAGTAATTTCGATTGTAATAACTCGCTTAATATACGTGTTTTAATTATAATTGTTCACTAGTTTTTCCAAATCTTCTTTCACGATTTTGATAATCATGAATGGCTTGAAAAAGATCCTCTCTGTTGAATTCTGGCCATAATTTTGGTGAAAACCAAAGTTCTGTATAAGCCATTTGCCACATCAAAAAATTGCTAATTCGTTGTTCACCAGAAGTTCTAATCATAAGGTCAGGATCAGGTGTTCCTTGTGTATATAAATTGTCTGAAAAAACTTGATCATTGATATCGTCAATATTTAACTTGCCAGAAGATACTTGCTCCGCAATTTTTTTCGTAGCATCAATAATTTCCGCACGTGAACCATAACTTAATGCCAGAGTAAGTGTGCAAGTAGAATTATTTTCAGTAGCTAATATTGTATTGTGTAGTGTCTGTTGACAACCTTTGGGAAGGACATCCAATTGGCCTATAGCTTTTAGGCGAACGCCATTCTTCTGAAATGTAGGCAATTCCTTGTTCAGTGAACTAATAAGAAGCTCCATTAAAGCTTGAACTTCTAACTTTGGTCTATTCCAATTCTCTGAAGAAAATGCATACAGTGTGAGATAAGGAACACCTATTTCGATAGCACCTTCTAATACTTCTCGCACTGCGGATACACCATTTTTGTGCCCAAATACTCTCAATTTGCCAAGACCTTTTGCCCAACGGCCGTTACCATCCATAATGATAGCAATATGTTGCGGAAGTTTTGCGCAGTCTATTTTATTTTTTATACTCATGAATTAATCTCAACAATTATTGCCACCAATAACATTTACTACTAAGAATTGTGTAAGACAATTTGAATCCTGCTGTCATATAGCTATCAAATTTTTTACCATCACCTCTAGAAGTACCCCTATTATCAATCAGCATCCCGCTAGGGTCTGCTAATAGATTCCAGTCTGACTGGTTGAAGGGTCTTTTGACTCCATTTTCTACTATTTCATAGCGAGGTAAATGATCAATTGAGGTTAATTGATTATAATATTGACTTACGTTATCAATATTGTCGTTTAACACCGTTCTATAAGAAATGTCTGCTGCCAAGGTCCACGGACCCTTTATATTATATTTAAAGCCAATACCAACAGGAATAGCAAATGCTACCTTATTGTATACCAAAGACTGGCCTTGTGCGTCTGCTTCGAGTTGCAATTCTCTGAGCATTATTTTATTATCGTTATATAAAACATATGGGTCGTGAAATACACTTGCTATACCCAATGTTATATATGGGGTATATACATTTAAATTTTGACCTGGTATATATCTAAAAAAATTAAATTCACCAACAAGCGCAATCTCAGAAAGATTATTATTAAAGCTTAGGTTACGACGCTGATGAAAAGTTTGATTATTATCTCTATCTGAACCACTAATACGAAGATTACTATAGGCAAGATGAATGCCCAGCGTAGAATTGAAATTATACTTTGCAGATACACTAGCACCTATATTGTTATAATATAATGGATTTTTCGGATTGATATCACCCATATATCCTGTTCCAACGGCAGATACGCTGAATTCATACTGTTGTGCATATGCTACACTCAATATGGAAATTAGGGTTAATAATATACCAATACGGACTCTCACCAATCTTGTTAGTTTTGATTGTAAAGATAAAGTTTTTGTAAGAATAGTTTAGCTTTAAATTTTGTTAAAATTATAGTTGTAGATTAGTAGTTACGAACATCTATACCCCAAAGTAATTTTTCTCTAAGAATGCCGAAATAAGAGTCTTTTTCTAAGCGTATGAGATTGATTCTAAATGGCGCTTTTTTTATGATTAATTTGACATCTGTAGAAAGTGTTTCGCTTTTAGAATCACAGCTTATGATATATTTCTCTGTTCTGCTATCAATTTTTAAACACAATTCAATATTTTCTGATACAACAACTGGGCGCACATTCAAATTATGAGGTGAGATAGGTGTTACAACAAAATTGCCAGATCCTGGCATGATAATAGGTCCACCACAACTCAATGAATAAGCTGTAGATCCGGTAGGTGTCGCAATGATCAATCCGTCGGCCCAATATGCATTTAATAATTCGCCATTTAATCGAGCATCAATAGTAATCATGGAAGAAGTATCATGACGAAAAACAGTGATATCATTCAGCGCAAAATTTTCTCCATGGAATAAATCTTGATCTGGACTCTCCACGCATAGTAGGGCTCTTTGCTGAATGGTATATTGTTTACTAAGTATTTGATCTAATGCTTGTTCTATTTCCGTTTTTGGGATGTTGGCGAGAAAACCGAGACGACCAAAGTTGATACCGGCAATAGGGATGCCTGAGTCTCTTATAATAGATACAGCTGTAAGCATAGTTCCATCGCCTCCAAGGCTTAGCATAAAATCTATGCCTTTAGGTAAATCAGCATGATCACTGAAGGTTTTTAAAGTCTTAGGACAATTACTTTCTTCTTTTAAAAATTCATAAAATTCATCTTGAATGATAAGTTCTACATCTTTGTGTACTAGGTAATCGAATAGGTGATTTACGTAGGGTGTTACCGAAGTATTGAATACTCTACCGAAGATAGCAATTTTTGTCTGCTTCATTATGACCTGTTATGTTGACCCTACAAAGGTGCAAAGAATTGCTTATAAATTTAAATAAATCATCAAAACGGTTGCAATTCATTTACTAATACGATCAGATGACTTTGGATATATTTTGCATGTCGTTGTGAAAGGTTTAGAGGTGATTAGATCTCTTTTTAGAAGATTATAAATTTTCTATTGTTTTAAAGATATTTTTCGATGGAAGTTATTTTATACATAGTGTATGTTTTAAGTAGTTCATACTGAAGCAACTCGTGTTTATTTACATATAGCATGCTTATTTTAAGCAATTATAGCAGGAAAAATTATCTTACTTGAAGTTAGGTAATTTCAAATTCTGTTATTATATTAAAAACATCATCGTTTAGTGTGGTGAATAAATAAGAATTAAAAAAACTCTGTCTATGATAAAAATTGTATAACAGAAACAGCAATATTTTTTTAATTTTACACTTTTCAATATGTGTTTCAAAATACTTGTGAAACGCATTTAATAATATGGCTACAGAAAAAGATAAGTTTATAGAGGTAAGGAAAGTCATTCGTAAGAAAAGTCCTACTTTGGCAAAATGGCTTCCGGGTCCAATCATGAGCTATTTAGAGCGTACAATTCATGAAGATGATATCAATGATATCATGTATCGCTTTAAAGATCAGAAAGGTTTAGAATTCGTTGATTCACTATTAGATTCATTAGATGTAGAAGTTGTCCTAGAGGGAGCTGAAAATATACCAACATCCGACAGTGTCATATTTGCATCTAATCATCCTCTTGGAGGATTGGACGGCATTGCTTTCATGCAAGTAATTGGTAGACATCGAAAAGATGTGAAATTCTTAGTTAATGACATCTTATTGAATGTGGTGAACCTAGAGCCCCTTTTTGTAGGTGTAAATAAAGTTGGGGGGCAAAGTAAAAATGCTATCGCAGCCATTGAAGAAGCGTACGCAGGGGACCATGCATTACTCGTATTTCCAGCTGGATTAGTTTCCCGTAAAATTGATGGCAAGATAGTAGATCTTGATTGGAAGAAAAGTTTTGTTTCCAAATCTAAAAAATATAAAAAGGATGTTATTCCTGTGTATATTGATGGCAAAAATTCTAATTTCTTTTACAATTTAGCACGTTGGAGACAAAAGTTAGGTGTGAAATTTAATATTGAAATGTTGTATCTCGTAGACGAGTTTTTTGCTCAGCGAGGTCAACGTGTAGTGATAAAAGTAGGTGAACGTATTCCTCATACACAATTTGATAATACAAAAACTGAAGTACAATGGGCTGCAGAAGTGAAGCAGCTAGTTTATGAATTGAAGACGCAGAAATAAATATATGGAAGAGATTATAGCACCAGTTGAGAAGGAATTGTTAAAAGCAGAGTTGACGAAGGATGCATTTATACGCTATACAAATAATGGTAATAATGAGGTCTACTTAATCAACCATCATACTGCGCCTAATACCATGCGTGAGATTGGTCGTTTGCGTGAGTTGACATTTCGTGGTGCAGGTGGTGGAACAGGTTTGTCGATGGATATTGATGAGAATGACACATGTACGCATAATTATGATCAACTAATCGCTTGGAATCCTGTTGACGAGGAAATCATCGCTGGCTATCGTGTGATTCGTTGTGCTGATGCAGTAGATACTGAAGGTAATTTTCATCTTTCTACTACGCACTATTTTGAGTTTTCTGATGAATTTACGCGTGATTATCTTCCTTATACGATGGAACTAGGTAGATCGTGGGTTCAACCGAAATATCAACCTTCTATAGATAATCGCAAAGGGATCTTTTCATTAGATAATTTATGGGATGGTCTTGGTGCGTTGGTATTGCTAAACCCAGAGATAAAGTATCTTTTTGGAAAAGTTACTATGTATCCTCATTTTAATCCTGAAGCGCGTGATTTACTTATGTACTTCATGGAATGTTACTTTCCTGATAAAAATAACTTAGTAAAGCCGTACGTAGAATTACATCTGGGTTTCAAAACAGATATCTCTAAATACCTAGGAGTATTCGATGGATTAGAATATAAAGAAGGGTATAAAGTCTTGAATAAACATATTCGTGATCTTGGAGAGAATATACCTCCATTGATCAATACATATATGAATTTGTCGCCATCTATGATGACTTTTGGTACTGCGATGAACAATGAGTTTGGTGAGGTAGAAGAGACAGGTATCTTAATTGTATTGGATGATGTATATCCGGCAAAAAAGGAGAGACATATGAGTACATTTGAACGTGATAAAGTATACGGTTCAAGAGAAATAAAAAAAGAGGAATAATTATTCCTCTTTTTTTATGCTGTATAAAGCCATCTCTATGTGTGGGATATCATCTTCTAAATATATATCTGACTCTACCTTAAATCCTAGTCTATTATAGAAAGTTTCTAAGTGGGCTTGTGCACTAATGCGTATTGTTTGATTAGGATAGTCCTTTTGCAGTTTTGCTATTGCTTTCGCCATGAGCGTGATTCCTAATCGTTGATTGCGATAATCTTGATGAACAATAACACGACCTATAGATGTTTCAGCATAAGATATTCCAGGAGGTAGCAATCGTGCATACGCTATAAGTTTATCCTTATGCATTGCATAAAGGTGCTTAGCATATATATCTTTATTATCACATTCTGGATATAGACAATTCTGTTCAAGCATGAATACATTAACGCGTAATTGTAATATGCGATACAATTCTAAGGCTGTCAGCTCATCGAATGATTTTATTGTCCACTCCATGTAAATTGACTATGCTAAAGAAGATTTAACTAATTCAGAAACTGTTTTCCCATCAGCTTGACCAGCTAATTTAGCATTTGCAAGCCCCATTACTTTACCCATATCTTTCATGCCGCTAGCGCCAGTTTCAGCTATGATTGCCTTGATGATTTCCTCAATTTCTTCTTTATTCAATTGTTTAGGAAGATATTCTTCAATCACTTGTTGTTCTTCGAATTCGATTTGGAATAAATCTTCACGACCTTGAGTTTTGTAGATATCGCCAGATTCTTTACGTTGTTTTACTAATTTTTGTAAAACTTTGATTTCAGTATCTTGACCTAATTCATCGATGCCTGCTTTCTCTGTTCTAGCAAGTACAATAGCTGATTTAATAGCTCGTAAACTTCTTAGTCTTACGTTGTCTTTAGCGATCATTGCCGCTTTAATATCTTGATTGATTTTTAGTTCTAATGACATAATTTGTAATATTATTTTCTATTGACAATTGTTCCGTTTGCTTGTGCTGTTGGCATAATGAGTAAATCATTAATATTGACATGGGCAGGTCGAGAAAGTACAAAACTAATCGTCTCTGCGATATCATTACCGGACAGTGGGATCAAACCGTTGTATACAGCATCAGCACGTTCTTTATCTCCTTTAAAACGTACTTCTGAAAATTCAGTATCTACCATGCCTGGATTGATGCCTGTTACTTTTATTCCAAAAGGTAGTAAATCTATGCGCATAGCTTTATTTAGTGCATCAACAGCATGTTTAGTAGCACAGTACACATTTCCATTAGGATAGACTTCTTTACCAGCTATAGAACCAAGATTGATAATATGTGCATTGTCAGATTTCTTTAATAAAGGAATCACCGCTTTCGAGATATACAAAAAGCCTTTCACATTTGTATCTATCATGCGATCCCAGTCATCTATGTCGCCATCCTGAATTGCATCAAGCCCTTGACTTAATCCTGCATTGTTGATTAATACGTCAATAGATTGCCAAGCTTCGGGTAAGTTGTTTATTGCTGTTTGAACAGCATTTTTGTCGCGAACATCTAATTGAAATGCATATACGTCTGTATTGGGAGATATACTTTTGATCTCTTCTATGACCTCTTGGAGTCTATGTTCTCTACGTGCACAGAGTAATAATCTGTAGTTACCTTCTTTAGCTAATGTATGAGCACAAGCGGATCCAATTCCCGAACTCGCTCCTGTAATTAGTACTGTTCTCATGTTCTATTATTGGAAAATAAGACCGAAATAAATATTGCGAATTAAGCCTTTATCTATCGATCCCATGAATTTGTTATTAGTTGCAATATTAGCTTTGTTGTCGAAGACATTACCAAAACTTTGGTTGAATTTAATTTCTGGTGATAACTTAAAATACGGTAAGAATATATCTATTCCTAAACCAGCCTCCCAAGATAGATAGCCAGGCTTCATGACCAGTGCATTCGGTATCTGCTGATTGTTTTGGAGATTGGTCAGCAATTGACCATAATCTTTGGATAGTGCTAGCCATTTAGTGTACCTAGCCCCAGCAATCATGTACGCTCTGAATCTATTTTCCTTATGTAGAAAATATTTTTCATCAGATCTGAATTTAATGGATAGCGGTAATTCAATTGCATTGTAGTTTGATCCATCAGTTGAACCTAAGATATGTTTTTGGCGTTTGACAAGATTAGTAATATCAGGTGATTTTGATGTAAAATTGACCCCCATATTATTAACAAACATAAATGATGGATTAAATGTGAAATACAGATTTTCTGTCGTGCGCACATCTATAGGGATTGCAACTGATACGGCAATTCCTGACGCGTCATGAATACTACGAAGTTCGCCTAAGTTATCAATATCACCATCTGGATAAGATATTGGATTGTTTTTCTGCCAATTATCCTTTAGGGTAAGTTGTAAATTTTGTACAGCTATTGAGTACTGAAAACCTATTAAAATAGAAGCATCCTCATTATATACGTTACTAAATGGTAATGAAAATTTCTTTTGCGCATGTACTGTACTACAGGTACAAACCATTGCTATACATAAGGATGCTAGTTTTATCATTTCGTCGCTTCATAAATTGTACAAAACCCGAATGTCTGCGGTTGAACTAAAGTCTCCGCAAAACCTACCTGTTTAGTGATAGCTGCAAAACGCTGACCATCAGGAAACTTAGCTACCGACTCAGGTAGATAACTATAAGCACTCGAATCCTTAGAAATAATCTTCCCAAATGCTGGTACAATCTTATGAAAGTAAAGATTGAAAAGTTGTTTGATTGGAAATGCTGTAGGATTTGAAAGCTCTAGAATAATGGCTTTACCACCTGGTTTAAGAACACGTCGGATCTCAGAAAGACCTTGTTCAAGGTTTTCAAAATTACGTACACCGAAAGCTACCGTGACAGCATCAAAAGTGTTGTCAGGGAATTCTAGATTTTCAGAATCGCCTAAAGCGACTTCAAATACATCTGTTAAATTTTTCTTCTGAATTTTTTCTTTTGCTATTTGGAGCATTCCAGCTGAAATATCTACCCCAATGATTTTCTTTGGCTTGAGAATTTGAATTGATTCTATCGCAAAATCACCAGTCCCTGTCGCTACATCCAATATATGTTGAGGCGCTAATGGAAGTAGAGCACGAATTGCTTTTTTACGCCAAATAACATCGATACGCATGGTCATCAATCTGTTTAATAAATCATATTTCCCTGAAATATTATTAAACATTTCGGCAACCTGTTCTTTTTTACCGCCGTTTTTCGACTTATATGGTTTTAATCTTGAAGCTTCATTTGACATAATAGACAAATATACTACAATATTTAAGGACTTTAAAAGAAATATAAAGGCTTATATAAGTAATAACACCGTTTTAATACATGTAGATAAGCTTTTACTAAATGTAATAATTAAGTTATTTTCTGTATTCATTACACTGATTTTTTTTCCACAAGTCAATAAGTTGTTAACATTATTAAGGTGTTGATTAGCAGGTTGTTATTTTTAATTTATCGATAATCGATTGACTATACGTTTATCTATATCAGCTATATTGTTGCCTAGATCGGTATTCGTTCTTTTTGATAAGTGATCTTTGTGCAGAACTTAAGTGCTCTGAGGATGTTATTTTTTGTACTTTTGTAGGATAGCCATCATAGAGAAAAATGTTCTCGATGATATATTGGCTGTAGGTAATATAATATCAATATGGAACAAGATTTTTCAGGACAGTCGTCAAATATAGGTCGTGCTAATTTTACGAAGAAGCGTACGAATTTGAACAATTTGATTAGTGGTTTGGGTAAACTGCCACCGCAAGCTGTGGATATCGAAGAAGCTGTATTAGGTGCATTAATGTTAGAAAAGAATGCCTTAAGTGAAGTTATTGATATTTTGAAGCCTGATTCTTTTTACAAAGAATCTCATCAAAAGATATTTGAAGCCATTTTTTCTTTATTCCAGAAGACTTCACCTATCGATATACTTACTGTAACTGCAGAGCTTCGTAAAATGGGAGCGCTAGAGATGGTTGGTGGTGCGTATTATATTACGCAATTGACAGACCGTGTAGTATCAGCGGCTAATATTGAATATCACGCACGTATTATCTCGCAGAAATATATTCAACGTGAGTTGATTAAAGTTTCGACAGAGATTATTAATTCATCGTACGATGAAACAGCGGATATTTTTGAATTATTGGATCAAGCAGAAAAAAATCTTTTTGATATAGCACAAAATAACTTGCGTCGTGATTCACGCAAGATGGACGATATCATGCGTGAAGCGATTAACTCTTTGGAGATGTTGCGTGATCGTACGGATGGTCTAACAGGTATTCCATCAGGTCTTACGGCTTTAGACCGTATGACTTCAGGTTGGCAGCCTTCAGATTTGGTTATTATTGCTGCACGTCCAGCGATGGGTAAGACAGCATTTGTACTTTCTGTAGCGCGTAATGCAGCAGTCGATCATAATCGTCCTGTAGCGGTATTCTCATTAGAGATGTCTTCAGTACAATTGGTTAATCGTCTTATAGCTGGTGAAACAGAAATTGAGCAAGAAAAACTAAAAAAGGGTAATCTTGCAGATCATGAATGGCAACAATTACATTCGCGTATCGGACGCTTGACAGAAGCGCCTATCATTATTGATGATACTCCCGCATTGAATGTGTTTGAATTCCGAGCTAAGTGTAGACGTCTGAAAGCACAGCACGATATACAAATGGTAATCGTCGATTACTTGCAGTTAATGCATGGTAAAGCTGATGGTAAAGGTGGAGGTAACCGTGAACAAGAGATTGGTAGTATATCACGTTCATTAAAGGCTGTTGCTAAAGAATTAAATATTCCGGTATTGGCTTTATCACAGTTGAGTCGTGCAGTAGAATCAAGACCTGGTAATAGTAAACGTCCTATGTTATCCGATTTACGTGAATCAGGATCTATCGAGCAAGATGCCGATATGGTACTTTTCTTGTACCGTCCAGAATATTACGGTTTGACGGAAGACGAAGAAGGTCGTTCAACTGCCGGTGTAGGAGAGGTGATCATTGCGAAGCACCGTAATGGTGAAACAGGTATTGTGCCGCTTAAATTTATTGGTAAGTACGTGAAGTTTGTCGATTTGGAAGATGATTTTGCAGGTATGGGTGGTGAATCCTTTGGGGGGCCAGCAGACTCACCATTTGGAGGAGCTGCTATGATACCTTCAGCTTCATTCGATGATTTCGCTGGTGGCGGTGGTGGTATCACTATGCCGTCGCGTATGAATGATATGCCGGATGACGCACCTTTTTAATAGGTTTAGTTATTCAAAAAAATAAAGGCTTCATATTGATATGAAGCCTTTATTTTTTATCCACGAGTGTGTTGTAATTTGTCGAATCGTTTTTGATTGCGTGCGTCTACATGCGAAGCTGCGGCCCATATGGCTGCAGGTAACCAACCTATTAGCGTGATCTGTAATACTAGGCATACGAAGCCTATCAGAATCTTTCCTCTTAACATAAAGGAAAGCCACGGAAATAAAATTGCAATTAACAACATCATATTAACTTAGTGGATTTTGATCGTTTGTTTCTGTTGTTGAAGAAGTATGCTGTTCTGAACTATTCGCTTCCGAATCTTTTGATTCTTCTTTATTGTCATCTTTGCGTTCTACTATGATTTTGCATTCAGCTACTATAGCCGCAATTGCACCTACTGCTGCAAATATCGGAGCTAGTAACAAGCCTACGATTCCGATAGAGACAGGGAAACTAATGATTTCTTTCTCATTCTTATCAGCTATTGTAATTTTCGTAACATTAGTTTCGTTAAGTAAATCTTTTACTTTTTTTAATAGGTTCTCTCCAGAGATATTAAATGTTTCTTTGTATGCCATGATCTTATGAATTTGTGTATATAATGAACAATTAAATCCTTCTTTATGTTTCAAAAGTATATGTAAATGATCGAAAGTAAGATAGCGATTAGGTGCA
>JAZQRD010000079.1:0-2289 GCA_045629405.1 Sphingobacterium sp.
GTCAAACCAATACCATAAAGCATAGCTTTGGCAGCTGGTTGTGTCTCGTCTTGCGTGAATATGCGGCTGTACTTATTTAATCCCTTTTCGTTATCAGATGATGACTTCATAATTCTCTTGCTCTAATACTAAGTTTTTATATTTTCGTTGGATAGTAGCACCAATGCTATGTTCCCATTCTTCTTTGTAAATAATATGATCTACTTGTTTTATCCCGATAATTTCAGCTGCAGTGCCACTTAGGAAGGCACTGTCTGCTGTGTATATATCCTGGATGGTTAGTTTCTTTTCGATAATATCGAACCCCAACTCTTTACAAATCCCAATTACCGTTTGTCTGGTAATGCCTGGGAATACATTGTCTAGAGGTGGAGTATATATCTTATAATCTTTTTCTATAAATAAATTCTCACTCGAAGCTTGTGCGACATATCCATCTTGATCTAATAATAAGGCCTCATCATACCCTTGGCGAATAGCATCGGTAGAGGCTAAGATAGAATTGATATATTGTCCAGAAATCTTTGCGTCAATATGAAAAGATTTCGGATTGGGACGCTCGTAGCTTGAGATGTTCACGCGTAATAAATGTTGTCCCAAATATGGTCCCCATTCCCAAGCTGCCAACATAATATTTGCATCTTCTGAAGATGTTAAATGCATATTAGAGCCTGTGAATACCAAAGGTCTTATGTAGGCAGAGCGCAGATTATTGATCTCCAACAATTCATAACACTTTTCAATTAACGTTCTATTATTCCACTTATAGGGTAATCCTATTGCTTCGCAAGATTTACGCAATCTTTCTAAGTGTGCTTCAGCTTTAAAAATACGCGTGCCATTATGCGTACTGTAAGCTCTAAGACCTTCAAAAGCAGCATAACCATAATGCAATGACTGTCCAAATAAATCTATACCTGCAGAATTTGCAAGTACGAATTGACCATTTAGAAATATTTTAGTGTTTTGATTATAGTATTGCATAATGTTAATTATAAAGTGTCCTTACCCTCCCCAGGCAATGGTGCACTTTCTCGAATAAGATGCTTCGTCAAGTTAAGACGAAATAAAATTCTTTACAATAGCCAAATATATTATTTTGAAAAAGTTATTTATTTCGATTTTTGGTGAATTTGTTAGATATATTCTACTAATTTAATTTTGAACAAAATAAAATTTTCCAATAGGTGAACCCAAATTAAAATTGGTTCATTATGTGCTTTGGTGAGAACTTTAGAATTTCTTCAAAATTCTTCCTGAAATTGGTTTTTGTGCATAAAAAGTATAAAAAAAATAGCCCTTAAAACTTGAAGTCTTAAGGGCTATTTAAGCAATATTGTAAATCGTTATCCTTGCACAATTCCTTCTGCCAAAACGATGATATTGTTGTCCTTTACTTCGACTACACCGCCTTTAATAATAATGACTTCTTCGCCAGCATTACCTTTGATAATGACTTTGCCATCTTCTAACGTAGAGACAATAGCAGCGTGATCTTTCAAAATTTGGAAAGAACCAGCAGACCCAGGTACTGTAACTGCCGTTACATCACCTTCGTAAGCTATTTTGTCTGGAGTTATTACTTGTAATTTCATTTTGCTATATATTATTGAGTATGGAGTATTGAGTATGGAGTAGAGAAAATCTCATTACCCTATACTCAGTACTCAATACTTATAATTAAACTGCTTCTGCTAATAATTTCTTACCTTTTTCGATAGCTTCTTCGATAGAACCTACTAAGTTGAAAGCTGCTTCTGGGTATTCGTCAGTCTCACCGTCGATAATCATGTTAAAACCTTTGATTGTATCTTTGATGTCTACTAATACACCTTTCAAACCTGTAAATTGCTCCGCTACGTGGAATGGTTGAGATAAGAAACGTTGTACACGACGTGCGCGGTGTACTGTCAATTTATCTTCTTCGGATAACTCATCCATACCTAAGATAGCGATGATATCCTGAAGTTCTTTGTAGCGTTGTAAAATTTCTTTCACACGTTGCGCTGTATCGTAATGCTCAGCTCCTAATACTGCTGGAGATAAGATGCGTGAGGTAGAATCCAAAGGATCCACCGCAGGGTAAATACCTAACTCAGCAATTTTACGTGACAATACTGTAGTTGCGTCCAAGTGAGCGAAAGTTGTCGCAGGAGCAGGGTCAGTTAAGTCATCGGCAGGTACATATACCGCTTGTACTGAAGTGATCGATCCGTTTTTAGTTGAAGTAATACGCTCTTGCATCAAACCCATCTCTGTAGCTAATGTAGGTTGGTAACCTACCGCTGA
>JAZQRD010000080.1:0-5247 GCA_045629405.1 Sphingobacterium sp.
TGGTGTTATTTACCAAGGGAAATTCTCGGTGCAGGGGTTAACAACAGCGGCTGTAATCTGGACAATGGCGGCAATTGGAATGTTGGTAGGATTTGGTGACTTCACGTTAGGCGTGTGCCTTGCTGTTGTAATGGTAATTATTTTATCACTTTTCCAAAAAATAGAGGAATTGTTGGCTCGTGTATTTTTAACACGTACGTTGCATATAACATTCAAGGATAATTCTATTTCTCATTTACGTGCATTCGAACAATTTTTGGAAACACATCAAGTAGATGCAATAAGGAAAGGAATGGAAAAAGACGAGAACAGATTAGAGGTTATTTTTGAAGTTTCAGGCAAGCGAAAAGTTGTTCGTGCACTGAATGAGTCCATCATTCAATTAGAATATGTATATGCCTTTAGCAATATGTAAAAAATAGAAAATGCGCTCAAATATTTCGAGCGCATTTTTATACCTTGAATAATAGATATTCTTACCAGAAAACGATATACAACGCTGCAGTTGCTCCAATAATTAGTAATGATAATACTAAGAAAGTAGGAGACATTCTAAACATTTTGGTGTCAATTTCTAGACCATTAGGAACAACACCTTTTGCATTTTCGTATAAACTGATGATTACCATACCAATCACACAGAACGCAAATACTAAGGTCATTCTATCCATGAAAGGAATTTCGAAGACGCCAGCAGCATTCGGAATTGCGAAGTTTATTGCCGAAAGGAACTCTAAATCCACTAATTGTCCTGAGAACTTTAATATTACTGAGAATACGAAACCTCCAATAGTCGCAAATAAAGCTGCATTTGAAGTTGTTTTCTTCCAGAAGAATCCTAAAATAAACATTGCAAAGATACCTGGGGATACAAATCCTGTATACTCTTGAATGTAATGGAAACCTTGTTTTCCTTCTCCCATTAATGAGTTACCAACTAATAAAGCTAATAACGTACCCAATAACATAGATACAATTACCGCTATCTTACCTACATTCACCAATTTGCTCTCACTTGCATTTTTGTTGATTGCCTTTTGATAAATATCTAGTGTGAAGATTGTCGCTATACTATTAGCTTTACCTGCTAGTGATGCTACAATTGCTGCTGTCAAAGCTGCAAATGAAAGACCTTTAAGACCTGTGGGTAATAATGTCAATAGAGCAGAGTATGCTTTGTTTGGATCCTGAACACCACTTCCTGTCAATAATAAATCCGGGTTAATCGCACTCATATCATTCTTAATGATATAATATACAGCAATACCTGGAATAACAACAATCAAAGGCATTAACATCTTTAAGAATGCAGCAAATAACAATCCGTTACGTGCTGTATCTAATGAGGCACCTAGGGCGCGTTGCGTGATGTATTGGTTACAGCCCCAGTAGCTCAAGTTCGCAATCCAAAGACCACCAATTAATACACTGATACCAGGTAAATCCATATAACCTTCTTTATCTTTCGTAAAGATCATATCAAAGTGCTCTGAAGCTCCACCTTTTAATTTGGTCAATCCAGAGAGTAAACCTTGACCTTCAGATATAATATCTAATGCGATGTACGTGGCTACAAATCCACCAATAACAAGTACGACTACCTGAATCACATCCGTATATCCAATTACTTTCATACCACCTAATGTGATTAAAACAGCAAAAACGGATAACAAGATAATACAAACATTAATATCTAATCCTGAAATACCTGCAATAGCTACAGCACCCAAGAATAAAATAGACATTAAATTCACAACGATATATAACATCAACCAGAATACCGCCATAATCATAGCTACCGTACTGTTGTAGCGCTGATGAAGGAACTGTGGCATGGTGAAAATCTTATTTTTGAGATAGACAGGCATAAAGAATATGGCTACCACAATTAGGGTAATTGCTGCCATCCACTCATACGCTGCAATTGCGAGACCGATCTTGAAACCTGATCCACTCATCCCAATGAATTGCTCCGCGGAGATATTGGACGCAATAAGTGAGGCTCCAATAGCCCACCATGTCAATGAGCCTTCTGCCAAAAAATAGTCTTTTGAATCTTGAACAGCGGATTTTTTCTTATAGTAAATATATAAGCCATATCCCGCTACAATGATAAAGTAGACGAAAAAAACAATGTAATCTTGAATTTGCATAATACTTAATTGGTTATTAAAATGTTTAGGTGATTAAAGGATTTCGTGTGTTCCATTTGAAATAGATATTTTAATCGGTATTAAATTTAAATTAAATTTATTAAAATACAAATTACTTAATTTGTCAATTACATCTTTTGATTTTCCTTTCTTGATAATATTGATCGTGCAGCCACCAAAACCACCACCCATCATACGTGCGCCAGCAACCTCAGGATATGTCGCAACTGTCGATACTAAGAAATCAAGTTCATCACAACTCACTTCGTATTCTTTACTCAATGCCCAGTGTGCATCATACAGTAATTGTCCTAAAGAATCAATGTTGTTCGCTTTTAAAGCTTCTGTTGCTTTTAATAAACGTTCATTTTCTTCAACTACAAATTTTGATTTTTGGTAATATTCAGCAGATACATCTTTCACTATTTCGTCCAATTGTGCTATTGAAACATCTCGTAATGATTCCACTTGAGGATATTTTTCTTTTACTAATGCTACAGCCGCTTCACATGCTTCACGTCTTTTGTTGTAGGCAGAGGATGCTAGAGAATGTTTTACATTGGTATTCAATAATAAAATCTCATAACCGTCTAATTCAATAGGGATATACTCGTATTCCAAGCTACGACAATCCAATTTGATTAAGCTATTGTCTTGACCAAACACGGAAGCGAATTGATCCATGATTCCGCAACGTACACCCACAGCCTCATGTTCTGTTTGCTGACCTACCTTTGCTATATCTAACTTACTTAAATTCAAATCGAATAATTTGCTTAGCGCAAATGACGTCGCACATGTCAGTGCAGCAGATGATGAAAGTCCCGAACCTAGAGGAACATCTCCTACAACAACTAAATTGTACCCTTTAATCCCATCAAATTTTAGTTTTAAAATGCGTGTAACACCTAAAATGTAATTTGTCCACAATTCAGGCCCAAATGTAAGTGTCGTCGTATCGGTATTATACTTTTCATTGTAATCAACAGAATACAACTCGATATTGTTATCATTACGGGAAGAAATACCAATGTATACACCCTTATCGATAGCTGCTGGAAGCACAAAGCCATTATTGTAATCCGTGTGTTCACCAATAACATTTATTCTTCCAGGCGACTTCACAACAATTTGCGGTTCGCTGTTAAAGACACGTAGGAAAGTGTCTTTAACTTGATTCACTAGACTCATATATTATGCTTGTTTATAATGTACTGTACTTTGTTTTTTAATAATTTCAGCTGCAGTTTCAGGAGTGATATCACGCTGCGGTCCACCTAACATCTCGTAACCTACCATGAATTTTTTTACGGATGCTGATCGCAATAGTGGAGGGTAAAAGTGCATGTGCCAATGCCATTCTGCATGATCGCCATTGTTTATGGGAGCTTGGTGCATTCCTCCCGAATATGGGAACGAAGTGCTGAATATATTATCGTATCGAATCGTCAATTCCTGCAATGTTTTTGCTAAATCTTCTTTTTCTTCCGCTGAGAATTGACCAATATTTTGAACGTGTCTTTTGCTTATAATAATTGTTTCAAATGGCCAAGTTGCCCAATAAGGCACTAATGCCACAAAATGTGCATTGTCTACAATTATTCTTTCGTTCAAGCTTAATTCTAAATCCAAATAGGCTTTTAATAGTGATACACCATTTTTATGAAAATATTCTTTTTGTTTGGCTGTTTCTACTAAGATTTCATTAGGTAAGGAACTTTGCGACCATATTTGACCATGTGGATGCGGATTGCTACAGCCCATTATCGCTCCTTTATTCTCAAATATTTGAATGTATTTAATCCATTCATTTTGAGATAATTCGTTGAATTCTTTTTGCCAAAGATCTACCACTTTAAGGATTGAGGGAACATCCATTTCGGGCAACGTCAAATCATGTCTTGGGGAAAAGGTAATTACCTTACAAATACCGCGCTCTGCTGTCGCTTGTAATAAATCCGAATTATTGAAATTGCCTTCAGGCGTATTTTGAAGTATCGCCGAAAAGTCGTTCGTAAATACATAAGTATCCTTATAGTCCGGATTTTCGGTGCCATCTGCTCTTTTATTGGAAGGACACAGATAACAGGTTGGGTCGTATTGTGGTCGGTCATCGGCAGCGACGTCTTCCACTTTTCCTTGCCAAGGTCTGTTATTCCTATGAGGCGAAACTAATACTTTTTCACCCGTCAATATATTAATACGGTGGTGAGGTTGATTAAGGTCTAACATGTGATCAAGTTTATTGGGGGGGCAATTTAGCAAAAAAAGTTTTTCTTTTAAGAATTAATTAAAATTATTTGCACAAAAAATAAAAAGGGCTTCTAAACTTAATTAGAAGCCCCTGACGGAGATAAATATCTAGTGTGTGATATTTCTTAGAATGTAAATTTGACAGAACCAGACCATGTACGTCCCCAGCCCATTAATACGTAGTTTGATGTGTTAACACCTTTCCAAATTGTATCATTTGCGCCAGCAGTTCTATATGATGTTGCTTCTGAAATGTAAAATTCATCAAATAAGTTGTTTACGTTTACACGGAAGCTCATTGTATTTTTAGGGCTAATAGCAACTTTGTACGAAATACCTGCATCAACGATATCGTAAGAAGGTAATCTCAAAGTCTGTAAACCATTCGTAGGAAGAGCACCATATAATCTATCGTAGAATCTGTAATCTGCATCTATTGATAAATCTTTGATAATAGAATATCTGACTCCACCACCGATTGCTGTTTGAGCTGCATCACCAACTTTTACACCTGTCAAGTTTCTGTCTGAAGTACCTAATACTTGACGATCTTCATTTCTAGCAATCGTCGTTGCATTACCATCGTAGATCCATTCACCAACTGAAGCAAAACCTTTCAACGTGAATCCTGTGAAAAGACGTGCTGCGAAATCCAATTCTAAACCTTGATGATCTTGTTTTACACCGTAGTTAGTTTGGTAAATCAAATCACCTACAGCGATTAAAGTAGGGTCGTATTTGTTATCCGTGATATCTTTTTGCGCAGCAATAAATGAACTACCAGTTACACGGTTAGCCCATGTAGTACGGTAAGCATTTAGATTTACATCAAAATAAGTGG
>JAZQRD010000081.1:0-11343 GCA_045629405.1 Sphingobacterium sp.
GAGAAAGCCTGTTCGTAGCCGTGAGTGACATATACATGCTTGGGTTGCATAACATGAATTGCTTGCTGTAATTGATTCCAATCGCAGTGATCTGACAGCACAAATCCCTTATCTACATTTCGTCGTCTACGCGCGCCACGAAGTTGCATCCAACCTGAACACATTGCCGAGCGATAAGGCTTTAGTCTACGCATCCATGGTGTATCTAATGCAGATGGTGGCGCAACGATAATAGCGCCTCTAATTTTGGATCTATCCACATCAGCACTCAGTCGCTGACCAGGAAAATGATAACCTACTTGCTCCAACGCTTCATTTGTATTGGCTACTGCTCCATGCAGATATATTTCGCCAATACTAGTATCTAGATGTGCTAAAATATTCTGAGCTTTACCTAATGCATACGACAATAACACGGTATTCAAGCCTTCTGCAGCGTTACTACGCCACCAAGCATTAATATCAGCGTATACATGACTAAAAGCTGGAAACTTATAAATAGGCATACCAAATGTTGATTCAGTAATCAAGTGGTCGCATGGAACCGCTTCATAAGGCTGGCTAACACCGTCATCTGCTATTTTGTAATCTCCAGTACATACCCACACTTGGTCTTCAAATGCTACACGTATCTGTGCCGAACCTATGATATGTCCTGCAGGATGATAAGATATCTCCACTCCATTTTTATAAAAGACTTCGCCATATTCTATACCATCTACCGAATTATCTTGACCAAGTCTATGTTTAAGAACCGGAATACTGTGATGATGACATATATAGTGTTTCATTCCCCATCGCATATGATCCGCATGTGCATGCGTGATCAATGCTTCTTTGACGGGTTTCCATGGATCGATATAAAAGTCACCTTGTTTACAATATAATCCATTTTCATTAACAGTGAGTAAAGACATGTTTTAAACAATTATAAGTAATAAGTACATACACTAAGCGAACTCCACAATAATCATTTAGAGCTAAGTCTACAACAAATGGACAAAGTGAATGTTTTATGAAAAATATTTATTGTTAAATAATAAATAAAAGTCAATATTTTTTAATTTGTAGCTATCTAGCTCATCATGAACCATTTTGGCATGGAATATGCAAACTCCTAAATGCATGTAAATTACTGGATAGTATTAAGATTCAGTGAATACGCTGAAGATGATTCTTAATTGATGATATTCTAAGTTTAACTTGCGATAGCAGCATGGTCATTTTAATATTATAAAGGCTTATCGTTTGAATTTCAAAATATTGGTGACCATTATAAACTGTTTAATTATTGAGAAAAATAAAGGTCGAACATCCCGTTCGACCTTATTTTTTGTATTTCTATTATAGATTATTAAGCCAATCTTCAACTTCTTCTTTAGTTTTACCCGTTTTCTGTTGAAGCTTCCCTAATAACTCATCTTCTTTTCCTTCAGCATACAATAAATCATCATCTGTGATGTCTGCATAGCGTTGCTTGACCACACCTTTTAATTCATTCCATCTGCCTTTCCAAGTTAATTCACTCATAATGTCCTCCTTAGTTTACTATAAAATTCAAATTATACAGGTACTTTACGTACCAACTCTCTATCCCACACACGATGACCTTTCATCGCATGAATAAAATCTTCTACAAGTTTGCCATCAGACTCCAATACTACGCCAGCATCTTCTTTTAAGTGCTTTATATAGGTCTGTTCAATCAATTTCTCAGCTCCTTTAGCGAAAGACAAGGCTTTACAATGTCTTAAACCTTCGTTGATAAATTGGAAATAATCTGGTTCTTCAGCCAAAGTATCAACCGAATCTCCATCAGGCGTATAGAACGCATCGTAACAAACAGATGCCTCTGTTAGATAAGTGTATTGAATCTCTTCCTCTCCACCTTCTTTATATTTCAGTTTGCCCACATTGGTAGAGATCAATACGGCTTGCGCACCTTCTTTTTCCAAAGCTGACTTCATCTTATCTACAGAAGCCTTACTAACGCCATCTGCTACTAGAAATGCAACTTTGCGCGTTTCGATAGTTCCTTCGCCAGGTTTGACTGCCATACTCAGCGCAGCAGATTTCTCAACCTCTGGCTTAACAGGTTTTATCGGATAGTCCGGGTGATTGTGTCGAGCAAATTGAACAGTCAGTTCGTCAAGTTCTGCGGCAGGTTTCAATCCTAGGTTATCACCCACCTTGTTTGCCAAATCTTTATCGATCTGGTTTAGTATAGCTAAGTAGCGTTTACGAATTTCTACCGAATTCACTTTCGAGAGTTCGAAACTATATGCAGATACGATATGATTTTTCTCTGCCTCTGACTGTGAGTTGAAAAATAATCTAGCTTGCGAAAAATGATCTGCGAAGGAAGTCGAACGACCTCGTATCTTCTTAGCATCGATTTTCTCTGCATGACTTTCAAATCCTTTTTCGCCACGCATCATAGCATGATATGGACAACCATTACCTAGACTATTTGGAAAATAACTTACATTACCTTTCAAAATATCCTGTCTACCAAATCCATCTTTTTGGTTGTTATATTTACCATTTACTGGCCTGTTGATCGGCAATTCATGGAAATTAGGACCTCCAAGACGATAGTTTTGTGTATCGGCATACGAGAAGACCCTTCCTTGCAATAGTGGATCATTTGAGAAATCAATGCCCGGCACTAATCGACCTGGGTCGAATGCTATCTGTTCTGTCTCTGCAAAGAAATTCTCAGGGTTTCTATTTAAGGTCATAGTACCAACGATCTGTACTGGCACAAGTTCTTCGGGTACTAGCTTAGTAGGGTCTAATAAGTCAAACGAATACTTCAGTTCGTCTTCCTCCGGTATCAACTGCACACCTAGGTCCCATTGCGGGAAATCCCCTTTATCAATAGCTTCCCATAGATCCCTACGGTGAAAATCGGCATCATAGCCCGATATTTTTTGAGCCTCTTGCCACGCAACTTGATGTACACCCAACTTTGGTTTCCAATGGAATTTGACAAATGTGCCTTTACCCTCCTCATTCACAAATTTGAAGGTGTGTACACCAAATCCCTCCATCATACGCAATGACCTTGGCAACGCTCTATCAGACATCGCCCACATCACCATATGTGCAGACTCTGGCATGAGTGACACGAAATCCCAAAAGGTATCATGTGCCGAAGCCGCCTGCGGCATTTCATTATTAGGCTCAGGTTTTACGGCATGAACTAGATCGGGAAAGTTCATGGCATCTTGGATAAAAAATACTGGAATATTGTTACCCACTAGATCGTAGTTTCCTTCATCCGTATAGAACTTAACCGAGAATCCTCTTACATCACGCGCCAAATCTGTCGAACCTTTCGAACCTGCAACTGTAGAAAACCGCACAAATACAGGCGTTTTAGTTCCTTTTTTCAGAAAACCTGCTCGTGTGTACTTAGCTATATCAGCTGTAGCTTCAAACACGCCCAAAGCACCCGAACCTCTCGCATGTACCACACGCTCAGGGATACGCTCTCTATCAAAGTGCGCCATCTTATCCTGATAAATAAAGTCCTCTAGCAGCGATGGACCACGTTCACCTGCTTTCAGCGTATTATTATTATCATGTAAGTACACGCCATCATTGGTGGTCAGCTTCTTATCCGTATTGTCGACCACATGGTCTTGAAGTTGATTTGCTTTCTTATTTGTTTCTTTCTCTTTCATAATCTATTAGCTGTTCAGATGTTGTCGCAGAAGTAAAAAGTCCTAATGGAAAGTAAAGCCACCCAATGGATGACTTTATCTCGTCAAAAAGACCATTCTCACTAATCATGTCCTTCCGTTTTAACGATTTTATTATAGATTCCCAATAATAAAAATGGAGCTACCCACTGCCCTACAAACAATGCATCTTTATCATCTTTACCTCGTGCACATTTCAATGCTGCTGAGATACCCATGGCTGCGATAGCGGCCCCTAAAAAAACGACAGAAGGAATTTTGGAAGTCTCTTTTTCAATAGTCTTCGTTACTTGATCTTCATTTCCAGTTGTTAAAGCCATAATGTTTATAATTAAATGTTAATAGATGGCTCTACAACAAGGCTAACTCAATTTTTGTTTTAGCTTTTAACAGAAAATAACATAGTTCAAAAATAGAAAACCTGCGTAAATGGAACTTAAAATAACGAATAGAGTATGTGCAAACTATTAAAATAAGGCTCACCAAACATGAATTTTAAAATAATTACACTCATTTTCAATTGATAAGACTATAGCCGTAAAATAAGTTTTGGAGATCCAATCAGAATTTCTACTTTTGTGGCGGAGAGCTGGCAGAGTGGTCGAATGCGGCAGTCTTGAAAACTGTTAACTGTAACAGGTTCGGGGGTTCGAATCCCTCGCTCTCCGCAGAAAAAGCTTTATCGAAAGATAAGGCTTTTTTCATTTTTAGACCTACCGGAGAACATAAACCATCACTAAACTTTATAGGAAACACTATAGGATTCGAACCCAAAGTTCGAAGTATTAAGGTTTGGCCCTAGCGCTGCGGCAATGTGTGACTAAACCAATCCCTCGTCTTACATAGATATTACTTACTACTTCACTATATTTCGCTATTCGTAATAACTATGAAGTTAATCTCACTCGTTTTGTTTCGCTTAATAACGACCTACTTAGAATAATAACTAACAGTGAAGAATATAATTAACAGTGAAGAATATAATTAACAAATTATTAAATATATTAATCAAAATTTGCGTATAAGAAATGATTGGCGAAATAAATTGTATATTAGTTTCGTTAACCAAATGATGCGACGCAGAAGCGTAGCGGTCTTCGTACATCAAGCGGTTTTCCAAAATTCCGAGCTTAGAACAAAGCTCTGCTCGAAACTGCGCAAAGCCGCCGGCCCTTTAGCGGTAATTTTACCAATACGTACTAATAAACAAAAAATATGAAACAAATACTGATTTCTATTTTTATTGTTTTTATGAGTTATGGAGTATTCGCACAATCTGTAATTGTAAATCCTAACGGAACTCATTCGACTGTTATTGACAGCAAAACAATAAAAACAATTGTAAACCCTAACGGTACTCATTCGACTGTTATTGACAGCAAAACAACAAAAACAATCGTAAACCCTAACGGAACTCATTCAACTGTTATTGACAACGGAACTACAAAAACAATCGTGAACCCTAACGGTACTCATTCAACTGTTATTGACAACAGAACTACAAAAACAATCGTAAACCCTAACGGAACTCATTCGACTATAAAAAAGAAGAGAAATAAAAACCACCGCTAACTTCGGCTTGGCAAAATAGCGGGTTAAGGAAAATATAGAAAGTTTGTTCATTTTTACCAGCAGCAGATTCTTATATTTATGAACGACTTGCTTTTTTTTTGTGTTCATGATTCGCTTTGCTTAATTCCTTTTTCATAATTTAGAAAATAATAAAAAGCTGTTGCTTAGCTTAGTGCAAGATTGAAAGTTTAGGCTTTCTATTCCGCCACTATCTCCAATATGCAGCCCGTAAGTAGCGACATAATGACAACAACTTAAAATTATTAACTATGGGAATTTTATCAGGACTACTTGGGCTATTTGGGTGTTATGAACGGAACAATTCTATTACGAAGAAAAATAACCTATCTTTTCAAGAGCAACTTGAAACTTTCATTGAACTTGGTTTTACACTTAACGAAAATGTTAACATTTCGGACATAAATCGTTGGGAAGGCGAACATGAAGAATTTAAAGACCGGCCGTTTCATTTATTATATCAAACACTCGGACAGACGATAGAACGAGAACCTTGGACAACTTTTACAAACAAATGTTGGAACTTTGACCTTGAAGCAATTGAAGATCATGGTTCTTATGTAGACATAATGGAAAATATTTCAAGAATTACAAATGGTGATTTAGTTTTTGAAAATTTGCAGGACTATGTAGATATTGAGGAAAACAAGGCATGGGTTTCGTTTACTTGCAATGGAGATAATTACAAATGGGACCTGAAAGTTGATGATGACTGGGCAGACGGAGATTTATTTGACAAAGTGCAAGCTTTGGCTGACAACTATCAGACGAAAGGACGATTTACATACTTTAATACAGGTGGACAGGACTTTGTGCTTGGTTATCACACAGAAGATGAACTCTACAGTATAAGACAAAAAACGGGACTTGAAATTGTTTGGTTAAAAGCAAAGGGACAAATTTATTAATCTAAAAATGTGCTGCTAATTTCAACAATTTTGCGAAATGGCAGTTTAAGGGAGATATTGAAGTTTCGACTTGCTATTACAGAAAAGCCAATTACATTGACTTTATTTCTCAATTTAGAAAATAATAAAAGGCTATTACTTAGCTAAATGCAAAACCACGAAGGGCTCATCGCAGATAATTGAAAGTTTTGGCTTTCTAATCCGCCACTATCGCCAAGCCCCCAGCTCGTTTAGACCATTCCACAAATAACCCTAATATTTAAGATATCCGAATGAAGTAGAATTAATTACTCACTAATTAGAGTTGGCAGCTCGATACGCTACTGGCGAGACTCCAACTTTGGTTTTAAATAATCGGCTAAAGTGCTGAGGATATTTAAAGCCAAGTTCATAGGCTATTTCATTAATAGTTTTATCGTTGTCATACATTTTTGATTTAGCCACATCTATTGTCTTCAGCTGTATATATTCTTGCGCTGTTTTTCCAGTCTCTTTTTTTATTAAATCACCAAAGTAATTGGCAGATAGATGAAGCTTATCAGCCATCCAAGATACAGAGGGCAATCCTAGCGCCATTGGTTTATCAGAGGAGAAATAATCATTTAGCTCCTTTTCAAATTTTTCTAATATACCCTTATTTACGGTGTCTCTGGTTATGAACTGCCTATCGTAGAATCGCTCACAATAATTCAACAAAAGCTCAATATTCGAAGCTATTAACTTCTTACTATGCTTATCAATGGCATGATGTAGTTCGTACTGAATCTTATTTATACAATCCATAAAGATAGTTCGCTCTTCCTTAGACAGATGCAATGCTTCATTGGTATTGTACGTAAAGAAGTGATAATTGTCCAACAAATTTTGAAGTGACGTACCCTTTATAAGATCCGGATGGAAAGCAAGTCCATGCCCCATTGGCTGATAGAGATCTACTTTATTTTCTACATCGATAACTTGTCCCGGAGAGACAAATACCAATGTTCCATCTTCATAGTCATACGTACTGCAACCATATTTGAGATCTCCGCAATGTACTTCCTTCAAGAATATACAATACAGACCAAATGTCATTTTGGAACCCGTTCGCTTATGCGCTTTAGAAAAAT
This sequence comes from Sphingobacterium sp., assembly GCA_045629405.1. Lineage (GTDB taxonomy): Bacteria > Bacteroidota > Bacteroidia > Sphingobacteriales > Sphingobacteriaceae > Sphingobacterium. The sequence continues at coordinate 7,315 of JAZQRD010000081.1, forward strand.
CTATAACGGTTATTAGCGGATTTAGGGTATCATGATTATTGAATGCATTATAGTCATATACTGTATCGAAGATGTATTTGTTGTTCATGGTTTATAGAGTTACTAAGCTAAAATAAGTATTTAAAAATCAATCGAAACAGTATAGAACATTAAATCTGTAATATTGGTAGTACATTCCGTTATTGATATACCTTTTGTAGCCTAGATTTTTAGATATTTGATGTAAACCATTTTAAAACTATAACTACTTCGTAATATACCTAGTCAAAAACTTATTTTAAAAGATGAAGAAAATTCAAATTATTATATGCTTAAGCACTATTTTGTTCTCAGCAGCGAACATCAGTAATATAGAAGCGCAGACAAAGAAATCTCCGCCACTGGTGATTACTGAACAAGGAAGCTTCGCTATTGGTGGCACCGTAATAAAGAAAGAAGGAATATTCGATGTACAACATGCGCTGAAACCTGATGGTCAGACGCTACACGCTGATCACGCTTATGTCTTTTATCAAATACCTGCCAAAAGTAAAAAATTGCCATTAGTCTTTCTACATGGCGCTGGCCAATCCAAGAAAACTTGGGAATCAACGCCTGACGGTAGAGAAGGATTTCAAAACATTTTTTTACGAAAGAATTATCCCGTTTACTTACTTGATCAACCACGACGTGCTACTGCAGGTCGAACGACAATCCCGACAGAGATAGTAAGTACACCAGATGAACAATTCTGGTTTACGCAATTTCGTATTGGTAATTATCCGAATTACTTTGATAACGTACAGTTTCCGCGTGATAGTCAATCTTTGGAACAATTCTATCGACAGATAACGCCGAATACCGGTCCATTTGATGCTCAAGTAATTTCGGAAGCCATCTCAGCTTTATTTGATAAGATAGGTAATGGTATTTTGATTACGCATTCACAAGGTGGTGGCCCTGGTTGGATGACCGCTATCAAAAATCCAAAATTGAAGGCGATTGTCGCTTATGAGCCGTATAGTAGTTTTGTATTTCCCGTGGGAGAAGCTCCCTCTCCTATTGAATCAACTGGTCTATTTGGCCCACTTAAGGCCGTAGACATACCAATAGATGATTTTAAACGGCTAACGCGTATGCCTATAGTCATCTACTATGGTGACAATATTGCCAAAGAATCTACCAACGTATGGAATATGGATCATTGGAGATCAGGTTTGGAAATGGCAAAATTGTGGGCACAGACGATCAACAAGCACGGCGGCGATGCCACTGTTGTGCACCTACCTTCAATCGGAATTTATGGAAATACCCATTTCCCTTTTTCAGATTTAAATAATATGGAAGTTGCTGAAGCACTTTCGACTTGGCTAAAAAGTAAAGGATTAGACAAATAAGACTATGAACAAAATTCTGAAAATGATAACTACGGTACTTGTTATATCTTCAATGGCACAAGCGCAAACCATAGAACGCAATCCATTCGGATTGGTTTACCAAGGTGCAATAACAGAAAATAGCAAAGGCAAAGTGAATATACAACCTGTCAACTATATGCTTCACGGCAGACAGATCGCTGCAAATATATACATGCCAGCCAACTATCACACTAGTAAAAAATTCCCAGCCATAGTCATTGCACACCCAAATGGTGGAGTCAAAGAACAAGTTTCGGGTTTGTATGCACAACACCTAGCAGAAGAAGGCTATATCACGATAGTTGCCGATGCTTCATTCCAAGGTGCATCGGGCGGTCACCCACGTAACGTCGATAAGCCTGCAAATCGAATAGAAGATATTCATGGTATGGCAGACTTTATAACGAACTATCCAGCAGTGGATACGGCGAAAATAAGCCTGTTAGGCATTTGTGGTGGCGGTGGTTATGCGATCAAGGCTGCTCAAGGGGATAAACGTTTCAAGTCCATTGCAACGTTGAGTATGTTCAATTCGGGGCGAGTACGACGTAATGGCTTTCTGGATAAGGACGTAGCCACCATACAACAACGACTAGCCAAAGCATCACAGGCACGTCAGCGTGAAGTCCTGACAAGCACAGTAGCTTATCTAGGTACGGCAAATCCAACAGACGAAGAAATACAAAAGATCCCTACAGATTTATATCGTGAAGGCTATACCTACTATTACCGTACGCATAGACATCCTAATTCAACGTTTAGGTACACTGAAAGCAGTTTAATAGATTTGATGACGTTTGATGCGAATACCACTATGGACTTACTCAATCAACCACTGTTGATGATAGCAGGAAGCAAGGCAGATACCAAATATATGACAGATGAAATTTTCTCCAATGCGCTACATGCTACACAAAAAGAGTTGTACGTATTGGAAGGTGCGACGCATATAGAAACGTATTGGAAAGAGCCATTTGTAAGCAACGCCGTAGACAAGTTGGTCCAATTTTATAAAAACACGTTAAAATAATACAGACATGAAAAAGTTAGTTAAATATATATTTATAGGAATAATCCTATTTTTCAATATCCAACATTTATATGCGCAGGATAAAACTATAGAACAGGAAATTATCACCTTATCGAAAGATAAATGGCAATGGATGGCCGATAAAAATGTGGCTGTCCTAGATAGCATCTTTCACGAGAAATCAGTGTATGTGCATATGGGTGGATCATGGGGTAAAGAAAGAGAGATAGCTGTGATTAAATCTGGTAGCATCTGGTATAAGAAAGCAACTGTGCACAGCGTGTCTGTAAACGTTGTAAATAATACAGCCTTATTATTAAATAAAATAGATCTATTAGCGGTTGTAGGAGGTAATGAAGTCACGAATCCCTTTATCGTTACTGAAGTGTATATCAATGAAAATAATAACTGGAAGCTTCTCTCCCTTTCATTTACTAAGACGATGTCTTCTAATTAACGCGGTATGCTATATAAATTCTTATCACTAATACTTATTCATGTATACTTCATTGCACCTACAGTTAGTGCTCAATCTACGGAATCCATTACTGCTATTCCCAATGAACATCAAGCATTGATGAGTATATCTTCACAAGCAGCTGTAGGTGATTTGGATAAATTGAACGCTGCACTACACAAAGGTTTGGATGCAGGACTAACGATAAATCAACTAAAAGAAGCTTTGATACATGTACATGCTTATGCTGGTTTTCCAAGATCAATACGCGGTTTGCAAACATTAATGACTGTATTGGAAGAGCGTAAACTTAGAGGAATTGAGGATGAAATTGGAAAAGATGCATCACCTATTTTGAGTGATACATCAAAATATGAGCGCGGAAAGGCTATTTTACAACAACTTACCGGCGTACAGGAAAATGACCTTAAAACTGGATACGCAGCTTTTGCGCCGACAATCGAGGTTTTCTTGAAAGAACATCTCTTCGCTGACTTATTCGAACGCGATGTATTGACTTATCTAGAACGTGAATTAGTAACTATCTCCGTATTAGCTAGTATCGGTCGAGCAGAACCCATGCTAAAGTCGCACTTGAATATCTGTATACATTTGGGATATCATCCCTCTTACTTGCAGCAGTTTATAAAGATCATAGAAGATGCACAAGGTGTAGAACGTGCAGCACAAGCATCCAAAGTTTTAGCAGAAATACTCCATAAATAATATGAAATAATGAATTGGAAAAAACAAATATTGATAGTCACTATAGGCAGTTTAATAATATCTTGTAGTCAGCATAAGGAGAAAACTTTCTTGCCTCCTTTCAGTAAAGGCGAACTGGTAACTAATAACAATTTCACTGGTACGGTCTGGTTAAATTATTTAGCAGAGACAGATAGCATACATAATGTCAACATTGGCTCAGTGACATTTGCCCCTGGCGCTCGTACAAATTGGCATTATCACAAAGGTGGACAGATTTTATTGGTCACTGCAGGAACAGGTCTTTATCAGGAGAAAGGTAAACCAATAGAGATTATTAAGACAGGTGAAGTCGTCAAATGCCCTCCAAATATTGAACATTGGCATGGAGCAACTCCGACAGATACCATGACGCATATCGCTATAGGTACCAATACAAA
>JAZQRD010000082.1:0-3386 GCA_045629405.1 Sphingobacterium sp.
ATACATTTGATCCTCAGATTTTAAATTTTCAGGATCGGGTTCAAACCATTTCTTACAGCTGATAAAAGAGATGGCAATTAATCCTAATATAAATATTTTGATTTTCATATTTCTTTATTTAAATAATCCCTAAAATGATGCTGTAAAACCCAAATTATAAAAGCGATTTTGAGGTGCTGAACCGATATTTGTTTCCATCATTTTGCGCTCTTTGGATATAACTAATAGATTATCCACATTTACATAAACTCCCATTTTTTTGATTAATGAAGAGTTCTTGAAAATTTGTTCGCGAAGGTCATAAGTGAACTGCACGCGAGTCAAATTAAAACGGTTGTTGTTATATTGCCAGAAAGTTGAATTTTGGAAATTGTTAGCACTACTCGTACTAGTAAGTCGTGGGTAGGTAGCTGTTTGCGCAGTACTTTCAGTCCACCTGTCTAATACGACATCCGAGTATTTATTCAAGCCACGAACCCAGTAATAAGAGTTATTTTTGAAACCAATAGCTCCATGAATACCGGATCCCATAGCAAAGAATGTCAGGTTTTTATATTTCAAGGTTAAATTTACACCATAAGTTATTGGATTAGCAGCCCAGCCATTGTGACCCAATTCAACTTGATCACGACCATCTATGAGTCCATCTTCATTTACATCCGTATACTTAATGTCTCCTGGTTTCAATGTTCCACCAATTGTCTGTCTTGCATGGTTATCAATTTCCTCTTGACTTTGGAATAAGCCTTCTGCTTTGTAGCCAAAATATGCATCCAAAGGCCTACCTACACGATTTTGGTAAGCGTATTCGTAGTTTTCTTCTCTTTTGATTACTTCAGAATCATAAATCATTCCTACAATACCAACATTGTAATAGAAATTATTAATCTTATTATTCAGATTTAATGAGAAATCTACGCCTGTACGCATCTCTTCACCAAAATTGAAGTTCGGAAGGAAATCCCCTTGTCCCGTGAAATAGGATGGAAATATTGTTGAACCTCTAGATAGTAAGCCTTTAATATTTTGTTTAAAATAATTGGCATTCAAATGTAGTCTTTTCCCAAAAAGTGACGACTCAAATCCGACTCTCACTTCGTCACGATTCACAAATGTTAAATTGGGATTCGCACCTCTACCAGACATTGTGGTATATCCACCACTAGCTCCGTCTCTCCATGTGAACCAACCACCAAGTCCTTCTTGGTTACCAAAATTTCCTGCATATAAGTAATGCGCGTTGATATCAAGATCTTGCTTTAGGGATGCATATGTTCCGGTTAACTTTAGGTCATCGATAAACGTTAAATTATCTTTGATAAAATTTTCCTCGCTCAATCTCCATCCTAAAGTACCTGTAGGAGAGAAGCCTCTTCTATTGTTTTCTGGTAGCTTAGATGAATGCACCACATTGCCGTTGAAATTCACATAGTATTTTTGCTTGAAATTATACCCCGCATGAATTCCAAGATTGGTATTTCTAAATGGATGATATTCACTTCCTCCATCAGTATCCGGATCACTTGAATACTGAGATATATATCCAAAACCTACAAGCTTCGCACTTACATTATGATGTTGATTGAATGTACGTTGATAATCTAATTGCGAGATTGACGTTAAAGTTTGGTCATACAATGAAGTACCTATGAATTCATTGGTACTATTACCATCATTACCAAATTTTTGCAAACTTTTAATGATATCTTTTCCATCAATATTTACCCATTCAGGTTGGTATGTAGCGTATGGTACAGTATATCCTTCTGTATATCTGGTCGTGTAATCCATACTAAACTGCGTCTTAAAAGATAATCCTGGCGTAATACCACTAAGATCAGCTTGTGCGCCTACATTAAACATGAATGTTCTATTTTTATTTTTGATGTAACCAGAAGCCATCATTTGTGACAATTGGTTTGTTTGAATTGTTGAAAGACCACCCAGCAGATATTTTCCATCAATAATATTGTTGGAGTTTTTTACAATGATTTGTAAATCTTCGTTATCTGGATCCAACATATCAATAGGAACATAATGATGGAACCAATCATTATTCGGTCTAAAACTACTTGCCATTCCCCAAAAATCACCTCTCGCGTAATATTGATCCGTCATGATTGCTACTGCGTCTGTAGATGCACTTAACCAATCAGTTAGTTTCATATCCACATTTGAACGTACATTAAGCGAGAAATCATTGTTCTTGTCCGCTACACCATATTTTAAAATATTGTTGTTGTAAGCTAATCCAACATTTGTGTAGTATTTTGTACGATCAGTACCACCACTTATTTCCGTCGTAAGATCAGATTTGTAGCTGAACTTTCTCAAATAATCACTTGAATAAAGATTTAAGTCTGGGTAGCGATATGGATTAGTACCATTTGCTGTATTATATATTTCTTCTTCGGTGTATCTTTCTGTAAGGCCATCGTTGCGAAGTGCTTCATTATATAAGCCCATATACTCAGCTGCATTAAGATAAGTAGGGTATGATTTGGGCACAAATACTCCAGTGTTTAATCTAAAATCAACACCAAGAGGTTTTTTCTTTCCTCTTTTTGTTGTGATCAATACCACACCTCTAGATCCAGCAGAGCCATATAATGCGATACTACCTGCATCTTTTAATATTGAGATAGATTGAATTTCATTTAATCTAACATCGGAAGCTCTGCGTTCTGTACCATCAACAAGGATTAGTGGACTTTGTCCCCATATATTTCCCGAATAGCCGCTTATGAAACTTTGTAAATTATCAAGACTATATGTTCCGAAGTTTTTTTCAAGGAGTTCGCTCACATTAATAGATGATACAGCACCGAGTATATCTTTTTTATTGATGCTTCCAAAGGCAACATTTACAAGACTATCATTAGATTCTTGTGCTATGTTTAATTGATTGTTTTGTCCATTGGAAGTAGAGACTTTAAAAGCTAATGCCGCAAGAATCCAATAAACTTTTATGTTATTTTTAATCATTTTATCAACAGTTTAAATTTTACCAACCAGGATTCTGTGAAAAACCTTCGTAAATATTTACATCAGATACTATGAATGGAAACCAATAATGTCTTTTTTCATATTTCCTTTCGAAGATTGTGAATTGTCTATAGTTCAGAACTCTAGCGTTTCTAGGGTCTGCATAAACCTGATCATTTGGCATACCTCGATCAAACTCAATTCCTTTTTTGTAGACATAAGGTTTCTCTGATAATAATAGCCAGCGTCTTAAATCATTAAAGCGATGTCCTTCAAAAGCTAATTCTACTGCTCTTTCTCTTCTATATTCTGAACGGAATGCATCTTGTGAAGAACGGAATTTTGGAGCCACATGCCCTACATTTAATCCTGGTCTATCGCGCACAAAATTTACTGCATCT
>JAZQRD010000083.1:0-9205 GCA_045629405.1 Sphingobacterium sp.
TATAGGTGATGCTGCATATTCAGGAAAAGACAACCTTCAGTTGGCAAAAGGGCAGAATATCGATGTTATCGCAAAATTGAATGCGATAGTCAGCCAAGGGTGCAGGAAAGAAGGAGATCACTTTTACTACAACAAAGACGCCGGAATGTTTGTATCCGTCATAAGATGGGCAGAAGAATTTAACTCAGACAACTATCAAGTTAGAGATGTATGGGTTGGCTATTATGGTGCATTGAAAAATATAAATGAGTCAATTGCAAAATTTCCTACAATTACAGTTGCAACTGATGCTGATAAAGCAAAGTTGAATCAATATTTGTGAGATGCTTATGCAATACGAGCTTACTACTATTTAAATTTAGTATTAAGGTATTCAAAAGCATATAATTCGAGTACTGCGAACACAGATTTAGGTGTTACCTTAGTACTTACTTTTGATCTTAAAGAAACACCTAAAAGAGCTTCAGTAAAAGAAACTTACGATCAAATCTTAAATGATATTAACAAATCTAAAACTCTTTTAGCTAACGTAAATGGTTCAGCAGGTGCTAATAAATTCACTACAGATGCAGTTTATGCATTGGAGGCACGTGTTAAATTATATATGAATGATTTAGTTGGTGCTGCTGAAGCTGCTGAGAAGGTAATAAATACGAATAAATATAAATTGTATAGTACAGCTGAAGATGTGAAGTCGATTTGGGCTACAGACAAGACTCAAGAAACAATTTTACTGTTGTTTTCAAGTTTGAATGAGCGTCCAAATACAAATGATTCGTACTATAACTACGAAGCTTCTACGGATACATACCGATCCTACTTTATCCCAAGTAAATGGGTGTTAGATATGTATGATAATAATGATTTCAGAAAAAATGTTTATTTCAAAGAAGTGGATTTGTATCAACAGGGTAAAAAACACAAAGCATTCATAGTAAATAAATACCTAGGTAATCCAACTTTAGTTTCATCTAAAACTGAAAACCACAATGCTCCTAAAGTATTTAGAGTGGCAGAATTATACTTAATTTCAGCAGAAGCTAATGTAACTTCGAATGCTACATTAGCATTGACTCGCCTAAATGAATAAAGTGAAGCACGTGGATTGGCTAAGTTGAGTAATTTTTCGGGTGCTGCATTGTTAAATGAAATCAAAAATGAGCGTTTGAGAGAATTAGCTTTTGAAGGTTTCCGTTTAGATGATTTGAAAAGATGGAATGAAGGTTTTGAAAGAAGATCTCCTCAAGGAACAGATTTTTTACAAACAGGTGAAGGTTACGTCAATTTGAAAATTGAAAAAGGTGATGATAAATTTGTATGGGGGATACCATCATACGATATTACCTTAAATAGTAATTTAGAGCAAAATAAAGGATGGTAAAACATTTATAATGTTTTCGAAGCCCTTGGACAATCTCCAAGGGCTTTTTTAATTTAAAATATTGTTTTTTTTTGATATTTAAGACGCGTAAAATGGATTTTTATAGAAAAGGCGCTATACAATGTGAGGTAGATAGAATTCAGAAACTCGCTAACATTCAGTCTGAATAAAATTAAGTTATTGAATCGGAAGAATTTATTGATATAAGATAGGTAGGAACTGCTAGGCGTTCTGGAGATGCGCATATGTCTCATGTTTCCTGTAGTACTACGTAGCCCCAATAGATGGCAGAAAAGCATACTTACAAAGTGTGTCCAACTATTAATTTATGGTGTTTATTGTACTATTATTGTTGAACTAATTTGTTGAAAATAATTCGATCTACTAGTCTTAATATCTGAGTAAAAACGTTTATATTTACCATAACGGTGATGGAATTAGCGAATTAAATATAGCATTCCCTGCTATATAAATACACCACCATTTTTTTCCTTATTTAGGACACTACGGATTATTTATGTATAATTAAAGTGATGTTAAAATGATAGAATAAATTTTTTGATTATCGCAAATATTGAAGGTAACAATTTAATATTCTATATTTTATATATTGATGATAATTAATTATAAATCATAATTTTCATTTAGCATATTATTCATTGTTTTTAGAATCAAAAATGTTATTAGTTAATAATTACAAAAAAAATATGTTAAATTTTGTTAATTAGATTAGTTTTTTATTATGTTTACATAGTGAATCGTAGGTTTTCTTGACTTAATATTCCAATTACTACTAACAATTACTAAACAAAAATAAATTCTATGAAACAAAAATTACTCACTACTATTTTTGCTGTGGCTTGCCTAACTAGCATGTCATATGCTCAAACCCGTCAGGTGAGTGGTAAAGTATCTTCTTCAGATGGAGCGCCTATAGCAGGTGCCTCAGTTTCTGTAATAGGAGGTAGTATAGCTACTCAAACCGATGGATCTGGTAATTTTACACTAAATGTTCCTCAAGGTGCTAGGCTATCTGTATCCTATATTGGTTATACAGCTCAAACCGTTATCGTAGGCAATTCTAGTGTTATAACAGTTGTACTTTCATCTCAAGATAATGTTCTTGATGAAGTAGTGGTGACTGGTGCTGGACTTTCCGCTTCACGAAGATCGATAGGTGCAGCACAAACAACAATAAAATCAGAAGATTTGCAATATGCAAAACCAACCAACGTAGTCACTGGTCTTACTGGAAAAGTGGCAGGTTTGACGATTCAAGGTGTTGGCTCAGGAGTTAATCCAAATTATCGCGTAATGTTACGTGGTATGCGTTCTTTGACCGGAAATAATCAAGCTTTAATTGTTATAGACAATGTTATTTCACCATCATCTATGTTGGGTAATTTAAATCCGGATGATGTGGATAATATAACTGTATTAAATGGTGCATCTGCAGCTGCCTTATATGGGTCTCAAGCATCAAATGGAGCATTAATTATTCAAACCAAAAAAGGGTCATCCAATGGTGGACTTGAAGTAGTTTTAGAAAACACAACTACTTTTGAAGATGTTGTTTTCCTACCAAAAGTTCAAAAGTCTTTTGGTTCAGGTTATGCGCCTTTCGTGTCTAAATATGAAACGTATGAGAACCAACAATATGGACCGATATTCGATGGTTCAACTGTTATTATTGGTGACCCTTTAGCTGACGGTACAACCCAGTCAGTACCTTATAGTTGGAATGGTGACAAAGATAAATTCTGGGAGACAGGTGTAACTAATATGACAAATATATCTGTTGGATCTACAAATGAAATAAGTTCTTTCCGTCTATCAGGACAGTATTTAAAATCTACAGGTACTGTACCATTTGATAAATATAAAAGAGCTTCTGCAAGGGTTAATGGTACAAGAAAGCTTAATGATCTATTAGATGTTACTTATACAGCATATTATGCGCAAAACAGGTATGATCAAACAACTAATAACGCAAATATTTATGATGCTGTACTTCAATCTCCTGGACACATTCCATTAAAAAGTTATAAAGACTGGAGAAATAATCCTTTTGGAAATCCTAATGGTTATTATAATGCATACTATAACAACCCTTATTTCTTAGCAGAAAATAATCGCGGTTTGACACGGAATGATTACTTTATGGGTAATGCTCAATTGAACTTCAAACCATTGAGTTGGTTAGATTTTATGGGCCGTGTTGGTATGACTACTAATAATTATTCTGCTAAATCTACCGTTGGAGTGTTCAAGTATTCGGATTATGCAGCTGGATTGCATAGTGGAACATATAAAGTTAATAATATTACCGGTTCAGTTAGTGATGGATTTAGTTATACCACAAACATAGTATCAGATTTTAATGCACATGCTACTCATACTAATGGTGATTTTAAATTTGATTACACAGCATTATTTCAATATGTTCAAAATCAAAACTCATCTTTAAATGCTGGTGTGAATGGATTAGCTGTTCCTGAATTATATAATTTAGGTAATTCATTAAATACTCCAACTGCAGATCAGGCTTCATATCTTTCAAGAACTTTTGGTTTAGCAGGTAAAATTGATATTGCATACAAAAATTATTTGTTTCTCGGTTTAACTGGTCGGAATGATTGGGTTTCTATTTTAGATCCTGATAATCGCTCATTCTTTTATCCTGGAGCAACTTTAGCTTTCGTGGCAACGGATGCTATTGAATCATTGAATGATTTTGAAGCACTGAATTTTTTAAAATTAAGAACTAGTTTATCAAAAGTTGGACAAGTAAACGTTGGAAATTTTTCAAATTTTGGAGCTTACCAAACTGTTCCTACTTTTGGCCAAGGTTCTGGATACCCATATAATGGTATGGGAGGACATACTATAGGAAATCAACTTGTACAACCAGGTTTGAAACCTGAAATTACAAAAGCTTTTGAGGTTGGTTTTGAATCTGCGTGGTTAAATAATAGAATTATTGCAGATCTTACTTACTTTAGTAACAAAACTATTGACAATACTGTACCTGCTTTTGTCTCTTGGGCTACAGGCTTTGGAAATTACCTTGTGAACGGGGGGACAACTTCTGGAAAGGGTATAGAGTCAAAATTAGCAATTTCACCTATACGTACTAATGATTGGGATCTAACTTTAAGTGGAAACTTTACCTTCATTGACAACAAAGTGGTATCAGTAGCTGAGGGTTTAGATGAACTAGCTTTAGGTACTTATGGAGGTTCTACAGGCTCTTATGCAATAGCGGGAGAAGCATTTCCAGTAATTAAAGGTACAGCATATAACAGAGATCCAGAAGGACGCATAATAGTAGATCGCTTAACTGGTTATCCAAGTACGGATGGCTCATTAAAAGTATTAGGTCAGGCTTTACCGACTCACACTTTAGGCTTAAATTTGAGTCTTTCTTGGAAAGATTTAACATTTTATACAAGTGCTGAGTATAGAACTGGGAATTATATTTTCAATAATGGTGCTGATTTATTTGATTTTTCTGGTTCTGGCATAAATACAGTAGCTTATAATCGTGATAGATTCATTATCCCTAATTCTTCTTATTTTGATGAAGCTACTCAATCATATGTTGCAAATACCAATATAACTGTTCGTGAAGGAGGCCCTGATTATTGGACAATGGCAACTGGTCGTCGAAATATTGATGAAACATATGTTACCTCAGCTGCTTTTTGGAAATTAAGAGAAATGTCCCTAGCGTATAATTTACCTAATTCACTTTTAGCTGGACAAAATGTTATTAAAAGAGCTCGATTAAGTGTTCAAGGTCGTAATTTACTTTTATTTACTCCGAAAACTAATGTTTATACTGATCCGGAATATTCTGATGGAAATGGATCTTCAAATGGTAATGCAATAGGACTTACTGGCTTAAGTCAAACGCCTCCATCAAGATATATAGGGTTTTCATTAAATGTTACGTTTTAAGATTAGAGAATTATGAAAAAAAATATAAAGATTTTATCGCTTGCTATTATACTCGCCTTTGGAACAACCGCATGTGAGAAAGCATTAGATATAAATGACAATCCAAATAGTCCTACTTCATCAACTCCTGAATTAGTTTTACCTCAGGCAATGGTGGGCACTGCTGCATTAGTACCACAATTTAATACTTATGGATCTCGTTTAGTAGGTTATTACGCAACTTCAGGAGGTGTTTCTGGATGGGGTGATATGATTACTTATGATTTTAGTACAGCCAATTTTACTGGCTTATGGAGTAACTCATATAATATTCTTAATGATTTACAATACGTTGTTGTAAATACGAAAGACAATGAGGATTATCAAGCATTTTATCATGCTGCAGAGATACTAAAGGCATTCAATTTTGCGAATTTAGTGGATACATATAATGATATCCCATATACAGAGGCTTTGCAAGGAACTGCTTTTTTAACTCCTAAATATGATAAAGGAGACGCTATATATGTTGATCTTGCTAAAAAATTAGATCAAGCAATAGCATTTTTTAAAGCCCAAACTACACTTCCTACTAATTTTGCGCCAAGTGATGTTATATTTAATGGGAATTCTCAAAGTTGGGCTAAGTTTGCAAATACTTTAAAGTTAAAATTAGTTATTAGAGCTGGTGCCAAAGCTAATTTTGAAAATAGAAATATTGATGCAATTGGCATTATAACTGATGATGTTATTGTAAATCCAGGTTATTCTAAAACAGATGGAAAGCAAAATCCTATGTGGAATACATGGGCATATAATGCTTCCGGTGCTGCTGTTGGAACATGGGGTACACAATTTATACCTACTCATTATATAATGGCTTTTTATGATGGAAGTAAATTAACTGATCCAAATAGAGCTAATCTTGTTTTTAGTAATGGTATATCAACTAATAAGAATCAGTTGGGTAATACTACTAATGCACCTACTGGTGTCTCTCCTTCTGCGTGGGTACAAAGACCAGCAACAGGAAGTATTAGTGCAACTAATTATAAGGGTACTGGTGTTATCAAAGGTCCACAAGCTGGTCAACCATTGATGCTATTAGCCGAGGGTAATTTTTTAGCAGCTGAAGGAGTTATTTCTGGTCTATTAAATGGTAGTTCTGAAGCATTTTTCAATAGTGGTATTAAGGCTTCATATTTATATTTGAATAAAAATGAGTCGGATGCATTAGAAAGTGGTGTTAATGCGGATGCCTATTTAACTAAGTATCTAGCTGATAACTCATTGAATTATCTTGCAAATTATTCACTTGCAACAAATGATGAACTTCGGAAAGAGGCAATTGTGACACAAAAGTATATAGCCTTAAATTTTCTATTTGGACATGAAGCTTGGAATGAATATAGAAGAACTCATTACCCAAAAATTGTCGGAGCTAATAATGCTGCTAATGCTAAAACAACATTCGTGTCAACGGAATCAGCTTCAACTGCACCAGATAAATTGCCGACTAGATTATTATATCCAAATACTGAATTCAGTTATAATTCAGGTAATGTACCGGCGCAAATTAATAAATATTCCACAAAAATATTTTGGGCTAAATAAAATAAATCATGAAAAGAATATATAATTGTATCGCTATTTTAATAATTCCAATGATCTTAACATCATGTTTAAAAGATGATGATATCATTGGACCAGATTCTCCTGGAGCATTTAAAAATGTAATTGAGTTTAAAGATATAGTAGCACCTTCATCAAGTGTAGGTGCACCATTTCCTTTATTTGTACCATCAACACTTGATCCTGAAGTTTCGGAAGTAACTATTAATGCAGCTATCAAATTTGCAGGTGTTGATGTTGCTCCAGAGGATATTACAGTAGAAATTGGTGTAGATAATGAAATTGTAACAACTTATAATAGTTCTCAAAAAAGTAACTATACAGCATTATCCTCAACTTCTTTTGAAATACCATCTTCTGTGGTTATAAAAAAAGGTGAAAGGGAAGCTGTTGTGTCGATTAAGTTATTTACTAATAATTTTGATCCATTAAAAGAAAATGTTTTACCGCTTGTTATAAAATCAACTTCATCAAGCTTTCCAATAAGTGGTAATTATGGAAAAGTTATTTATAGTTTTCCTATAAAAAGTATTTGGGAAGGAACATACACTTATACTGTTACCAATGATTTTGGAACCATTGATGCAAATATTGGTGGTAGTTTTACAGAAGAGGGAGTTAAATTGTCAACAATTGGTCCAAATAAACTATATGTAGATTATTTGTGGAGAACTTATTCGGGACATACCCATTATCAATTTAATGGCGATAATACTAGCTTAACTTCGATAACTGCTTACAGTGGTTCCGATAGACCAGCTACAATAAATGAAATTATTGTAGTTGATCCAGAAAACATGATTTTCGAGGTTAAGTGGACTGCAATTGGTAGAGGGGTTACGGAAAGGTTTGTAAGAACTGGCGATTAGAGGAGTTTAGAAGATACTTTTATTTCTAAATTGCATAAAAAATAAAGGCAGAAGTAACCGTATTTGGTTATTTTTGCCTTTATTTTTAAATAATGGTGTTTTTTTAACGTGGTAAGTCTCTTGTAATTATTGATTTAATAAATCAAAAAAAAATTCTCCTATTTAACATTAACTAGCGTAGTATAAAATTAGTTGGAATTTCTATATATTAATTTTAGGATATAATTTTTTAAAATAATATTTTCAATAGTAGTAGGAAGTTTAAAAAATCACATTCAAGTTTTTGTAGGTCAGTTATATTTACCTGTATTATTTGATATTATTAAATTATATTTAATACAATTATTTAAATAGATTTATAATAAATAAATATCAATGAGTAATAAATTAAAAGTTATGCTATAAATGTAATGAGATGTTTGAGAATCACACATTTACTTAAAGTTTTATTGCTAAATTTAGTCCTCTTTTAAAGAGGACTAAATGTTACTTATTAGCCAAAATACTCAATTCTTGAGCAACTCTTCCGGCAATATTTCTGAATGCGTGACCAATAGGATCTTCACTGTCTAATACAATTGGGAAGCCATTATCTCCAGCATCAGCTACAGATTTCACTAATGGAACTTCTCCTAAAAATGGAATTTGGTTTTCTTCAGCTAAACGTTTTCCACCTTCTTTACCAAAGATGTAATATTTGTTATCCGGTAATTCTGCTGGCGTGAAATATGCCATATTTTCTACAATGCCAAGAATAGGAACATTAATTCCTTCCATTTTATACATACCGATACCTTTGATTGCGTCCGCAAGTGCAACATTCTGCGGTGTTGTCACTATTACGGCACCTGAAATCGGGTACGTTTGTGATACTGTAATGTGAATATCTCCTGTGCCTGGAGGCATGTCAACAACCAAATAGTCTAATTCACCCCATTCTGCATCATTGAATAACTGCTTGATAGCAGATGTAGCCATGGGTCCTCTCCATGGAATAGGCTGATTTGGATCTGTAAAAAAACCTATTGAAAGCAATTTAAGACCAAACTTTTCGATAGGCTCGATTTTAGTAGATCCGTCCGGTAATTGAGAAGCCATTGGTTTAGCACCTTCAAGACCAAACATTATCGGCAGTGATGGACCATAAATATCTGCGTCCAAAAGTCCTGTTTTAGCACCTTTACTAGCTAAGGCTAAGGCTAAATTACTTGCGACAGTAGATTTTCCCACGCCTCCTTTACCAGAAGAAACTAAAATTATATTTTTAATTCCTTTAAGTTGGTTTGGATCGACACTGGTTACTCTCGAGGTCATGTTTATTTCAACTTCAACTTCTTTGCTTATAAATAATGCGATAGCATTGCGACAAGCATGTTCAATATGT
>JAZQRD010000084.1:0-18195 GCA_045629405.1 Sphingobacterium sp.
TCTTTAGGAAGAGATGTCTCGTTCTTTTCGTTGTCTAAATCGAATGGCACGTGCAATAATGAAGATGAAGGGGCTATCCAAATACGATCTCTGCCCAATGCCTCTACCGCTTGTTGGATTTTTGATAATGATTTTTCGTAATCATTTTTCCAAATGTTACGACCTTCCACAACTCCTAATGAAAGTGTAAGCGTTGAAGGGACTTTTGGTAAAATAGTGTCTAATTGATCCTCGCCACGAACCAAATCGATATGTAATGTGCTCACGGGTAAATTGAGTGCAATATCCTCGTTATCACGTAGTGCCTCAAAGTACGTGGCTACGATTAATTTTGAATCTTTTGCAGCAACAGCTAACTTTTTAAATACAGTTTTATACAAAGATTTTGTAGTATCATCTATATCTAAAGCTAGGTATGGCTCATCTATTTGAATATATTGTGCACCAGCGTTAGCTAATTTGTTTAAGATTTCTTCGTAAACAGGAAGTATGTTGTCAATTAAATTAATTCTATTAAAACCTGTTTCTTTCTCTTTACCTAATAACAAGTATGTGATTGGGCCGAGTAGTACAGGTTTAGTTTCAATACCTAGAGATTTTGCTTCATTATATTCGTTCAAGAATTTTTCAGATGTCAACTTGAATACTTGATTTTTAGTAAATTCAGGCACAATATAGTGATAGTTGGTATCAAACCACTTCGTCATTTCCATCGCTGTCACATCAACACCATCTTCTTGGAAGCCACGTGCTAACGCAAAATATAAATCTAAACTGTAGTTGTTGTCTATTTTATTTAGCAATGATTCATAGCGACTTGGAATGGCACCTACAGTTAGAGAGAAGTCTAAAACTTGGTCATAAAATGAAAAATCATTAGATGGAATTAGGTTGATCTTTGCTTCTTGTTGTGTTTTCCAATTCGTTTGACGAATCAAGGAAGCAGCTTGTAATAATTCTTCGGATGAGATTTTTTTTGCCCAATAAGCCTCATTAGCTTTTTTAAGTTCACGGAAAGCACCTACACGAGGATAGCCCAAATTGTTTGTTACTAACATAAATGTCTTTTAATGTGTCTTTACAATAAATTATAGTGCTAAGAGAAGGCCACTAGGATTAAGTGATCTCAGCTTATCTTTCCCAACAATAGGGTAGAATGCAGCACCTTGTCAAGTGACAGGTTGCTAAGGCTTCATAGGGTCTATTCCCTCTGCCTTTCTCTATAAGCGAAGGCTAATGTATGTATGAATTATTGTAAGTGCAAATTTTTTTAAAGTAAAATTGGCTTAAAACTAGGAACTTGGGGTTTGTAATTACAGTTGTTTACACAACTAGATGTAGTTAAATGTACAGCCCTGATTTTATTAAATGCTTTATTAA
The DNA here is from genome assembly GCA_045629405.1 of Sphingobacterium sp. Taxonomy (GTDB): domain Bacteria; phylum Bacteroidota; class Bacteroidia; order Sphingobacteriales; family Sphingobacteriaceae; genus Sphingobacterium. The sequence continues at coordinate 1,381 of JAZQRD010000084.1, forward strand.
TTAATAGCTAGTTGTTTAGAAAACACGGTTCTTGTAGAATATGATTTAGAATTTTCGAATGATGATTAAAACTAGTATTTCTAAATGTATGACATAATTTAGTTCGATAAACTAATTGTTTTTGCAATTGGTTTGTGATGGTGTAGGATATATTTTCTTTTATATTAAGTGGTAGCCAAATCAAGGAATTGTAATAAGATAATAGATATATTTAGGTGAATCTTCGGAAGATATATCATGATATAGATTTAAAAAAAGAAAGGCTTCCAAATTTGGAAGCCTTTCTTTTTTTATATTTAACTCACTAGAAGTTTATATCCTTTGCCGTGAACATTCACAATTTCTACATTAGGATCTTCTTTTAAGTATTTACGAAGTTTACTCAAGAACACGTCCATACTACGGCCTGTAAAATAGTTGTCATCGTGCCATATCTTTACCAATGCCTCTTCGCGTGTTAATACATCATTTTTCTTCATGCACAATAATCGAAGAAGTTCAGCCTCTTTAGTTGAAAGTTTTTGTTGTTGACCTTTGAAAGAAATGATTTGGCTCGTATAGTCAAAGAAATAACCTCCTATTTCGAATTTATCACTTTGCTCATCCTCCTTATCTTTAGAAATACGTTTTAACAAGGCGTTGATACGTAATAGCAACTCTTCGACACGAAATGGCTTTGTTATATAATCATCACCACCCAATTCGAAAGCCTGAGTTTTATCTTCCATCATACCTTTTGCAGTAGCAAATATTATTGGAACGCTTTGATTGATCTTTCTGATATCTTTACCTAACGAAAAACCATCTTTCTTTGGCATCATGACATCAAGAATACAAAGATCAAATTTGTCTGCACGAAATTGTTCGAGTGCTTCTTCGCCATCCTGACAAAGTACAACATCGTATTTTCCTTTTAGTTCAAGGTAATCTTTTAATAATTCCCCTAAATTTGGATCATCTTCTGCTAATAATATTTTATGCATAGCTATATTGTATTGTCGTATTAATCTTATTTATTAGCCATTTTTCAATGGTAATGTTACCTCAAAAGTTGTGCCTTTATCTTTTTCACTTTTAACTTGAATCTTACCATCAAGTCGTTTGATAATATCACTTACGTAGCTTAGTCCAAGTCCAAAGCCTTTTACATTGTGAATATTTCCAGTTGGTATTCTATAAAATTGATCAAAGATTTTCTCCTGTTGTTCCTTAGTCATTCCCATACCTTTGTCCGATACAGAGATGATGATAGCATCTTTGGTGTTATGCGATTTTATAGTAATTGCAGGTTTAGCGACGCTATATTTAATAGCGTTATCTACTAAGTTAAAGAATACATTAGAAAGATGCAACTCATCTCCAATCACAGTATCACGAGTCGCATTTAGCTTCATGTCTAATGAGCCATTAGCTTTTTGAAGCTGTAGCTGCATACTTTCTAGTACATCTTCTACAAGTGCGTTAATATTAACTTTGGTACGTTCGATCTTGAGATTTTCTCTTTCTAACTTTGCAATATTTAACACACGTTCGATATGATCGCCTAAGCGTACATTCTCATCGTAGATAATATTAGCAAGTCGATTAACTCTTTTCTCGTTGGATGCTATTTCTGGGTCTTTGAGTGATTCACTTGCAATCATAATAGTGGCCACAGGAGTTTTGAATTCGTGTGTCATATTATTAATGAAGTCCGTTTTCATCTCAGACATCTTTTTTTGTCTGAAAATAATAGTCAGTGTATATGCAAAACAACCTATTAGTAATGCGAACAAAGCAATAGTTGGTAGTATCAAGTAACTTATATTATCTACAATTAGCTTTTTCTTATCTGGAAAATAAATACTTAATCTACCTGCTGCTTCACCTATATCGCCTTTGAATAGACTCGTTGTATATCGCGTATAATGTTGATATTTACTATCATCAATTTGTGGAGATGTTTGAAAAAGTACGTTATATCGATCTCTAATCTCGACATTAAATGGTGCGTGTATATCGCGTGTGGACAGTTCTTCTTTCAATAGTTTCTGAATTTCTCCTCTATCAATACGATCGGCAAGTGGTCTATTTGCGAGTTGAATACTCATAGCCACATCCTCTACCACACCAACTCGCTTCCCACTAATGGCTGCCAAAGTATCAAATACATTTTTAGCATCAGCTAAAAATTCTAAGTTAAGTTTGTCCAAATCTTTTTGGAGTTCCATTAACTTAAATGCTATTTCAGTATTGGCTTGAGGTGGCAGAGTTGCTATCCTATAACTTCTAATCCATCCTGTACTCATATCAATATCTGATACGATGTAGCGTACAGAGTCATCTTTAGCATTAATCCTGTCTAGTGTTCGTGTAGCGGTGACTACAACAAAATTTTGAGCTAATGTCGTTCCTGCAATAGGTTCTTGTACAACATTAATATCAATGAATTTCCTATTTGCTGGATTTCGATAATACGTCTCAAAAAACCAATTTTCTATATAAGTTACATTTGGGAAAGTAGCTTTGAGGCTTTCTTCAGACTCTTTAAACTTCTGGTAAGCTTCATATTGCTTTAGTCTGAAATCTTCTATTTTGCGTTGTATACGAATCTGTTCGGCAAGTCTTTTTTGTTTTTGCTGTTCTGCTTTATATTTTACTTGATTAGTCTTAGATTGAACTTTAGCAAAGGCAATAACTTCAGATTTTTCAATTTCTGCAGCAACTTTAGCTAACGAAGTATTCACAGCTTCGTCAAATAACAGCGATTTTTGTTTATAAGTTTCACGAATAAAGTAATACTGCATTGCTACTACACCTAGTAGTGCAATAGACATTAGCCAAATAATCAGTGAAATACTTTTTTTCTTCATTGTTTACAAAAATAGAAATGTATTTAGCCTAGTCTCAGGCTTTAACACAATTTAACAGCACGTATTACGTTTATATATGTTTAATTATAAAACAGGGTTAAGATATGAAAAAAATAATATTCGGGATTATATTGATCTGTGTTGTTTGCTCAACGGTGAAAGCTCAAAAAAAGCTAGGATTCTTTCAGTGGAGAAAGGATCATTCAAACGAATTACCTTCTCTTGATACAACAAGATTTTTAAAACCATATGGAGTGACTATGATTTTATTGGACTCTGGAGCGCGGCCTATCGATATTCCTAATTTATTTCAGAGAAGGGAAGTTGGTTCAATGGAATATTCCACAATGCCAATTAGAAAATTAAGTGGAAGAAATTCTGGGAGGATGCCCGGAACAGAACAGTTGGATAAAAGGGAACAACTAGAAGATGCAATGAAGTCTAAAGGGAAATCAGATTCATTGTATCTATACAAAAAATAATGGCGAACCTAGGTTCGCCATTAGATTATTTCATTAGTTTACTTCTGAAACACGAATAGTATTTGTTTTTCCTTTTTCGTGTAGTGGTGTCGAAGCTGTATTGATAACGATTTGTCCCGGTTCTACCAATTCGTAAGCTTTCAACAAGCCATTTACGTCTTGAATAGTTCCATCTGTACTTTCGTATTTTTCATAGATGAAAGTACTTACACCCCATACAAGACTCAATTGTCTTAATAAGTGATGATTACCTGTAAATACATATAAGTTAGCATCTGGTCTGTAACTTGCTATTTCTAAAGCTGTATAGCCTGAAGCAGTCATTACAGCGATAGCCGAAGCATTTGTTCTGTCTGCCAAAAAGATTGATGAACTACAAATAGCATCCGAAATTTTCGTTGTATTTGTATAATCTTCCTCCTTTGGACTGTAGTATGGATAAGATGTCGATTCGACATGCGTGATGATTTTAGCCATTGTCTCAATAACGATTTCAGGGAATTCACCTACAGATGTCTCGCCACTTAACATCACAGCATCAGCACCATCTAATACAGAGTTCGCTACATCATTCACCTCGGCACGAGTCGGACGCGGTGTAGTGATCATACTCTCTAACATTTGAGTAGCAATGATTACTGGTTTAGATAAGTTACGACACTTTTGAACGATGATTTTCTGTAAGCCTGGAACCTCTTCCATTGGTAATTCAACACCTAGATCACCACGTGCCACCATGATAGCATCTGTAGCATCGATAATAGCATCGATATTTTCGATAGCCTCCGGTTTTTCAATCTTAGCAATTACTTTAGCGTGGCTTCCTTTTGCTTTGATGATTTCTTTACATTGGAAAATATCTTCTGCCGAACGTACGAATGACATCGCAATCCAGTCAGCGCCATGATCCAAAGCAAAGTCTAAGTTATCTAAGTCTTCTTCAGTTAATGAAGGAATAGAGACTTTAGTATTAGGTAAGTTTACACCTTTACGAGATGTTAATACACCACCGTGCACTACTTCACAAATAACAGAATCTTTGTGATTAGTAGATACTACGCGTAATTGTAATTTACCGTCATCTAATAAAATTATTTCATTTTCTTTAACGTCATTAGGGAAATTTTGGTAAGAGATGTAAATTCTTTTCTCATCACCAAAATCGATTTCATTAGTAGTCATCTCAATTTGAGTACCATTAGTTAGAATAGCACCACCATCGATCATTTTACCAATACGAATTTTTGGACCTTGAAGATCGGCTAAGATACCAACGTTGAAAGGGTGTTCAGCGTTGATCTCATTGATCGTGTTGATTACTTTCAAGTGATCCTCTTGACTTCCGTGCGAAAAGTTAAGTCTACAAACATCTACACCTTTAGCAATCAGGCTCGTAAGAACTTCTTTCTTTGCTGATGCAGGGCCTAATGTTGCAACTATTTTTGTTCTTTTTTGAATTTTCTTCATTTGGTCTTTTATAATTATTTTATTAACTCAAACTTCAGATTTAATACTGACGAAGGAGCTTTTTGAAGCGGATTATTATCGGTTCACCATTTTACAGTGTATTAAATACACTCAAATAGAACGCTAAAATATTAGATTTTCTTTAGATTTCAATGTAAATGGATCAATTTCTTTTACAAGCATGATATTATTTATCGCCTTTAGGTTATTCAAAAGAGCTAACAAATCCTCTTCATCTACATAGTGCTTTATCATCATAAAATAATCAAAATGAGATGCTTCAGGTAATAAAATGCCATTTTCTACACTTCGATTGTTGATCAAGTAGTATTCATGGTCAAACTTTTCACAGCAATCTCTGTACATCTGAAAGTGATGTGTGTATTCTTCCTTATCTTTTGAGCGTTCTAAGATGATGTGGAAATCTAATTCTTCTCTTGATTTGTTCTTGGGATTTCCCTTATGATCAATGGGTGATTCTTTTCCGTAAACAAAATGCAAGCCCGTCTGTTTGTTGATAAAATGACATAAACTATAATCTCTAAGAGAAGAGCTAATACCGATTAACGTAAAGTCCATTTCCAAATCGAAATCTAGATCTAACTTATGTGTCGTAATTTTATTCAACTGTCGTATAAATGTTATGGTGATTACTAGTTTTTACTAAAATACGATTTGTGATTCAGTTAGGGATATAATGTATGTAAATTTTATATTAAATAAAGTATATTTGGGAAATTAAAGACGCATAGTTATATTCGAATATTCACAATGAGTGTTACCTATATATGTAATTATGCTGTGATAAATAACTGTTATTTCCATCTAAAAATTAAAAAGGTTTGATTTTTGGGGAAATTTATTTTTCTTTGCACAGATTTATTAAACAATTAAACTATAAAATCATGTCAGATATCGCATCAAGAGTAAAAGCAATTATCGTTGAAAAGTTAGGTGTAGACGAAAATGAAGTAACACCAGAAGCTTCTTTCACGAATGATTTAGGTGCAGACTCACTTGATACAGTTGAGTTGATCATGGAATTCGAAAAAGAATTCAACGTTGCAATTCCTGATGACCAAGCTGAAAACATCGCTACAGTAGGTCAAGCAATCGCTTATTTAGAAAAAAACGTTAACTAACTAATTTTATTAGGCCAAACATAATAAATGGAGCTTAAGAGAGTAGTTGTAACAGGATTAGGCGCACTTACACCTATCGGTAATTCGGTTCCTGAATTTTGGGAATCATTGATCAATGGTGTAAGTGGAGCTGGTCCTATTACGCATTTTGATGCGTCTAAATTTAAGACTCAGTTCGCTTGTGAAGTGAAAGGGTTCGATCCACATCAATATATGGATCGCAAAGAGGCTCGTAAGGTGGATCCTTTCGTTCAGTATGCTATTGCTTCAACCGATGAGGCGATTAAGGATGCTGGATTAGACTTTGATAAATTAGACAGAAACCGTATTGGAGTAATTTGGGGTTCAGGAATTGGTGGTCTTACTACCTTTACTGATGAAGTAATTGGATATGCAAAAGGTGACGGTTCGCCACGTTTTAATCCTTTCTTCATTCCAAAAATGCTCGTAGATATTGCACCAGGACACATTTCGATGCGTCATGGTTTGCGTGGGCCAAACTTTTCAGCTGTTTCAGCTTGTGCTTCATCGACAAATGCAATGATTGATGCGTTTACATACATTCGTATGGGAAGAGCAGATATTATCGTTACAGGAGGTTCTGAAGCTACAATAAATGACGCTGGTATAGGTGGTTTCAACGCGATGCATGCTTTGTCAACTAGAAATGATGATCCTAAAACTGCTTCTCGTCCATTCGACAAAGACCGTGATGGTTTTGTGTCAGGCGAAGGCTCAGGCGCGATTATCTTAGAAAGCTTAGAGCATGCATTGGCACGTGGTGCTAAAATTTACGCTGAAGTAGTAGGTGGTGGTATGAGCGCTGATGCTCATCATATTACAGCATCTCATCCTGAAGGTCTTGGAGCCAAGTTGGCTATGACTATGGCGGTGAAAGATGCCGAAATGGAGTTCACTGATATCGACTACATCAACGTACATGGTACTTCTACTCCGGTAGGTGATATCTCAGAGACTAAAGCAATTGTTGATCTATTCGGTGATCATGCTTACAAGTTGAACATTAGTTCTACGAAGTCGATGACTGGACACTTATTGGGCGCCGCTGGTGCTGTAGAAGCTATCGCTTCTATATTAGCTGTTCAAAATGATATTGTTCCACCAACAATTAATCACTTTACAGATGATCCTAATATAGATAACAAATTGAATTTTACATTCAATAAAGCTCAAAAACGAGTAGTGAATGCTGCTTTGAGTAATACATTTGGATTTGGCGGACACAATGCGTCTGTCATCGTAAAAAAATACAAAGCTTAATGCACGCATAAATTATGCAAGATATAAATAGGTAGTTTCTCAAAGACTACCTATTTCTTCTTACAATAGATAGAGCATGTCTATACAGATATACAAATTATTTTTCTCTCCTGATAAGGTTTATTTTAAGAAACTTAAAAATATTTTAGGCTTCGTTCCTGGCAATATCAAGCTTTATAAAATGGCTTTCAGACACAAATCTGTCGCTGTGACTATTAAGGATGGTGTTAAGAATAGTAACGAGCGTTTAGAGTTTTTGGGGGATGCTGTATTAGGTTCAGTCGTTGCTGAATTGCTCTTCAAACTTTATCCATACAAAGATGAAGGATTTTTGACTGAGATGCGTTCTAAGATAGTGTCTCGTGCTAATCTTAACCAGCTGTCTCGGAAGCTAGGGTTCGACCAATTGATTGAATATGATTCTAGGATGATTTCTTACCCTACTAAGCAAGGATCACTCTTAGGTGATGCTTTTGAAGCTGTCGTAGGTGCGATCTATTTAGATAAGGGTTATCATTTCACGCGTGAGTTTTTACTAACGCGTATCATAAAACCACATGTCGATATACATATGTTAGAGACTACTGAAAGTAATTTTAAAAGTCGTTTAATAGAATGGTGTCAGCATATGGGTAAAGAAGTCACATTTGTACAAGTAGAGAATCCAATAGGTGAATCACCTAAGATGTTCAGTATAGAAGCGCATGTAAATGGTGAAATCTGTGGTATCGGTCGTGATTTTAATAAAAAAAGCGCAGAAAAACTTGCCGCAGAAAAAGCTTGTGAATATCTTAAAATTATCGAAACTAACTAACTCTTCTCGATAATAGCCTTTCCTTACTTTTCATATTCGCTTTGTTATCTTACCTTTGCGGTATGGCAACAATAAAACCATCATTAGCAAAAGGTACTAGAGACTTTTCTCCAGCTGAAATGGAGAAGAGAAATCATATTTTTAACACTTTAAAAAAAGTGTTTAAGAAATATGGATATAATGAAATTCAAACTCCTTCATTTGAAAACTTATCAACTTTGACTGGTAAATACGGTGATGAAGGTGATAAATTGATTTTCAAAATTCTGAATTCTGGAGATTACCTATCTAAAGTGTCGGACGAAGCTTTAGCTGAAAAGAATTCTAATAAACTTATCCCTCAGATAACAGAGAAAGCATTACGTTATGACTTGACAGTTCCATTTGCAAGATACGTAGTGATGCATCAAAACGAAATTGCATTACCTTTCAAGCGTTTTCAAATTCAACCGGTATGGCGTGCTGATAGACCTCAGAGAGGTAGATATCGTGAGTTTTACCAATGTGATGTAGATGTAGTGGGTTCTGATTCTTTATTGAATGAAGCCGAGTTTATCATGATTTATCATGAGGCACTTTTAGCGTTAGGCTTAAAGGATTTCAATATCAAAATAAACAACCGTAAAATTTTATCAGGTATAGCAGAGATTATAGGTAAGCCAGAGCTTATTGTAGATATGACTGTGGCTATAGATAAACTGGATAAAATTGGACTTGAAGGTGTAAATATCGAGCTCTTGGAGCGCGGTTTTACAACGGAAGACTTAGCTGTATTAGAGCCAATCATATTACTTAAGGGTACTAATCTTGAAAAATTAGCTCAGCTTAAGGAGGTATTATCTGCTTCAGTTATTGGTATGAAAGGAATCTCGGAAATAGAAGAGGTATTTTCATACTTGAAAGCATTTCAAGTAGATGAAACGTTATTAACTAACTTTGTAGAGGTTGATATTACATTAGCTCGTGGTCTAAACTATTATACGGGCTGTATTTTCGAGGTTAAAACGAATGAAGTAGCGATGGGTAGTATAGGTGGTGGAGGTAGATATGATGACCTTACTGGCATGTTTGGTCTGAAAGATCTTACAGGTGTAGGTGTTTCATTCGGTGCAGATCGTATTTACGATGTTTTGGAAGAATTGGCATTGTATCCAGCCTCTAATTCAACAAGTACAAAATTGTTGATCGTGAATTTTGATAAGAAAATCGAGTCATATACTTTGCCATTATTAGCACAATTACGTCAGGCTGGAATCTATTCAGAATTATACCCAACTGCTGCAAAACTGAAAAAGCAAATGAGCTATGCAGATGCTAAGCAAATACCATTTGTAGCACTAATAGGTGATGAAGAAAAAGAGGCTAATATGCTGTCTTTAAAAAATATGTTAACTGGAGAGCAACGTAAAGTCACAATCGCGGAGGTAATTGATCTCTTATCATAAGGTTCTTTTGCCGTTATTAAGGATAGATGAAATTTATTGTGTTAGCATAAATTCACGGTTATCTTTTATCCAATAATGACAAAAATTGCTTAAAACACGTACTATTTGTATCCTTATTGTCGATATAAATTAGTAGATTTGTAATCGATTAAGTTAAGAAACAGTCTTTTAAAATGAGTTCAACACCTATAACAAAAGAAACATATCTAGAGTGGTATAAATCTATGCTACTCATGCGTAAATTCGAAGAGAAAACAGGTCAATTATACGGACAGCAAAAAATCCGTGGATTCTGTCATTTATACATTGGTCAAGAAGCCGTAGTAGCAGGTGCTGTATCGGCTACAAGACCTGAAGACACATTCATCACTTCATATCGTGATCACGCTCAAGCTTTGGCTAAGGGCGTATCAGCAAATGCATGTATGGCGGAGATGTTTGGTAAATCGACAGGTTGTTCAAAAGGTAAAGGTGGTTCAATGCACTTTTTCTCTAAAGAACACGGTATGATGGGCGGTCACGGTATCGTTGGCGGACAGATCCCATTAGGGGCTGGTATTGCTTTTGCAGAGAAATACTTAGGTACTGATAATGTTAATGTTTGTTTTATGGGTGATGGTGCAGTTCGTCAAGGTGCACTTAATGAGACATTCAATATGGCTATGTTATGGAAATTACCTGTAATTTTTATTTGTGAAAATAATGGTTACGCTATGGGTACTTCTGTAAGTCGTACTACGAACATGCAAGATATTTACAAAATCGGTTTAGGTTTTGATATGCCTTCAATGCCTGTTGATGGTATGGATCCGGTAGCTGTACACAACGCTATGGATGAAGCGGTTCAGCGTGCTCGTGCGGGTGAAGGACCTACATTTTTAGAAATTCGTACTTACCGCTACAAAGGTCACTCTATGTCTGATCCTGCGAAATACCGTACTAAAGAAGAGTTAGAAGAATATAAAGGTAGAGATCCATTATTGAGCACTAAACATGCTATCTTAGAAAATAATTACGCGGATGATGCTTGGTTTGCTGAAGTGGAAGCAGAAGTGAAAAAAGTTGTTGATGAATCAGTGAAGTTCGCTGAGGAATCTCCTTATCCAACGGTAGACGAATTGTATACAGATATCTATGTACAAGAAGACTATCCATTTGTAATGGACTAAGTTTGACACTAATTATTTACGGGTTTTATAAAGACATAATCTACTAAAATACATGGCTGAAGTAGTTAAAATGCCGAAAATGAGCGACACCATGACTGAAGGTGTAATCGCTAAGTGGCACAAAAAAATTGGTGATAAAGTAAATTCTGGAGATCTTTTAGCAGAAGTTGAAACAGATAAAGCAACAATGGATCTTGAATCATATGAAGAAGGAATATTGTTATATATTGGACCTAAAGAAGGTGAGGCTATTGCAATTGATGCAATCATAGCTATTTTGGGTGAAGAAGGTGAAGACTTTCAGGCATTATTAAATGGTGCGGATGCATCTCCTGCTAAACAAACTGAAAGTGAAGTAGTAGTTAATGATGAACCTGTAACTAAAGAAACATCTGCTTCATCAGTAACAGCTGAGGAATTGGGTTGTACAGTAGTTACTATGCCATTGTTAAGTGATACAATGAAAGAAGGTGTTATCGCTCAATGGAACTTCAAAGTTGGTGATACTATCAAATCTGATGATGCTATTGCTGATGTAGAGACAGATAAAGCTACTATGGAAGTTACGGCCTATGCTGACGGCACATTATTGTACGTTGGTCTAGAAGCTGGTCAGGCTGCTAAAGTAAACGATATCATTGCTATTGTAGGTCCTGCTGGAACTGATGTAACTCCTTTATTAAATCAAAAATCCGCTTCTCCTGCGGCTGAGCAAGAAAAATCTGAATCTAAAGAGATTGTTGCAGTTGAAGGATCTACTTCTTTATCTACATCTTCATCGAATGATGATTCTCGTGTGAAAGCTTCTCCATTAGCACGCAAAATTGCTAAAGAAAAAGGTATCAACTTGAATGATGTGAAGGGTTCGGCTGATGGTGGTCGTATTGTGAAGAAAGATGTAGAAGGATTTGTTCCAGCTGCAAAAGCTTCTGTAGCAGCACCTGCAGTAGAGGCAAAACAAGAAACTAAGTCAATCGCATTACCATCATTCGTAGGTGAAGAAAGGTATACGGAAGTGAATGTTTCGCAAATGCGTAAAACTATTGCTCGTCGTTTAGGTGAATCTTTATTTACGGCTCCACATTTTTACTTAACAGTAAGTATTGATATGGACAACGCTATGGAGGCACGTAAGCAAATAAACGAGGTAGCTCCAGTTAAAGTATCATTCAATGATATGGTAATTAAAGCTGTTGCAGTAGCATTGAAACAACATCCTGCGGTTAATTCATCATGGCAAGGTGATAAGATCAGATTCAATGAGCATACTAACATTGGTGTAGCTATGGCTGTTGAAGATGGTCTGTTGGTACCTGTAGTTCGATTTGCTGATGGTAAAACTTTATCTCATATTTCAGCAGAGGTTAAGGATTTCGCAGGAAAGGCTAAATCTAAAAAATTAACTCCAGCAGATTGGGAAGGTTCAACGTTTACTGTATCTAATTTAGGAATGTTCGGTATTGATGAGTTTACATCAATTATTAACTCTCCTGATGGGGCAATTTTATCAGTAGGAGCTATCCAACAAGTTCCAGTTGTAAAAAATGGTGCAGTTGTTCCAGGTAATGTTATGAAGCTTACATTAGGTTGTGATCACCGCGTAGTCGATGGTGCTACAGGTGCACAATTCTTACAAACATTAAAAGGGTTATTAGAAGCTCCAATACGTTTGTTAGCATAATTTAAGTCAAAATATTTCTCAAGAGGCTTCTTTATTGGATAAAGAAGCCTCTTTTGTATTAGATAGTTGTATATCTCTTACAGAATTTATTATCTTAGAAAGATACATCAATAAAATAAAATAAGTGAGAGCTACAATTCTAGGGTTTATATGTGCTGTAACTATACTTTCGTTCAATTCTTGTACAAGCGCAGAAGAAAAGCAACAAAAAATACTACAGGAGCAGGCTAATTTGGATAGCATAGCATTAATTTATGACCCTGCAAATGAAAACAAGAAAATAGATGCATTCATGCAAAAGTTGCATCGTAATGCAGGATTTAATGGTAATGTACTGATAGCTAAAAATGATACTATAATTTATCAGAATTCATTTGGATGGGCTGATTATTTACATAGAGATAGCTTGCATGTTGATTCAAAATTTGAGTTAGCATCAGTTTCTAAACCTATGACCGGAATTGCCACTTTGCAGTTAGTTCAACAAGGTAAAATTCATTTAGACCAACTGGTTACGGAGATCATACCTGGATTCCCATATGATGGAGTTACGGTGAAGCAATTGTTGTCACATAGATCTGGATTGCCAAACTATGTTTATTTTGTGGACAAGATATGGCCTGATCGCAAGAAGGGTATGTCTAACACAGATGCTATTAAGTTGTTGATCGAATACAAGCCTGCGCGGTTTGGTAAACCTGATGGCCGTTTTTTTTATAATAATTCCAATTACATGGTATTAGGTGCTATTATTGAAAAAATATCAGGGCAGGATTTTGATTCCTATATGCAGGAAAATATTTTTAAGCCTGCTGGAATGAAGCATACAGCAGCATTGTCTAAAGCTATATATGATAAAATTCCTACAGATGTAATTGGTCACGACCGTGTATGGCGTAGGTCTGTTGTTCAAGATTATTTGGATGGGACTCTAGGTGATAAAGGTATATATAGTACGGTGAGGGATCTTTATAGACTTGATAGAGCCTTGAAACAAGGTCGTTTATTAGATACAGCTTTGTTAGATTCTGCATATGTTCCAAGATCTGAATTTAAAAAAGGCGTATTTAACTATGGTTATGGATGGCGTACATTTACCCCAGCTAATACGCAGGTAGTCTATCATGCAGGATGGTGGCATGGCTTCAAAAATCTATATGTACGTGATTTGACAAACAATGTGACTATTGTATTGTTATCTAATATGGTAAACGGTAGCCTTAATCAATTAAATGAGCTTTATAAAATATTAGAAATTCCTGTGTTGAGCCAAGGATCATACGATGTCAATGGTGGATATGTCGAACCTTAAGTAAATTTAAATATTATGAAGAAAACTTTAATTTTAGGCGCAAGCTCTAACCCAGCACGTTATTCGTATTTGGTGGCTAATAAATTGGTGCGAAAAGGGTATCCAATTGTGAATGTAGGTCGTAAATTGGGAGATGTAGCGGGTGTAAGTATTGAGCCAGCAGAAAATATTTATACTGATATAGACACTATAACGTTGTACATAGGTCCACAAAACCAGGAACCTTATTATGACTATATATTGAAAACAAAACCTAAGCGTGTGATTTTTAACCCTGGGGCTGAGAATGAGGAGTTAGCATCATTACTAAAAGAGGCTGGAATAGAACATATAGAAGCATGTACATTGGTGATGATTAATACAGGTCAATATTAAAGCTAGTTGACATAATAAAAAGGGCTATCAAAATATTTTGATAGCCCTTTTTATTATGTCAACTTACAAATCTATTATGCCAAATCCATTAGATTTGGCATAATATAATGCGTCATAACTAAAAATTATAAGCTAGTTAAATGGACACTGTAGGCTCAATCTGAATTTGTGTATATAATTTTATTATTAGCTATTTTAAGTTTCTGAGCCGATTTATAATAAATTTAATAGGAAAATAATAAAAGACTAACGATCTTATAGGAAGATTTTTATCATAAATAGTTGTTAAGATAGAATTATAATAATTTTAATAGTAGTGGCAACGCTAAAAAAAATAAAAATAATTCACTAATTATTTGATAGTTATAAAATTCTTTGTACTTTTGCAGTCCCTTATTGGGGGAAATATGTCTTGAGCGGAGCCCTACTGCTTCGATGGACTTTAATTAATTTAATTTATAACATGTCAGGAATTATTGGTAAAAAAGTAGGAATGACCAGCCTGTTCAATGCTGAAGGGAAAAACATCCCTTGTACAGTAATCGAGGCTGGGCCGTGCGTGGTAACGCAGATACGTACGGTAGAGAAGGACGGTTATGCTGCTGTTCAACTTGGCTATGATGATGCTAAGGAAAAGAACACAACTGCCCCTCTAAAAGGACACTTCGCAAAAGCGGGAGTGACTCCTAAGCGTAAACTAGTTGAATTCAAAACTTTCGTAGATGAGAAACAACTAGGTGACACTGTAGATGTGACATTATTTGCAGAAGGCGAGTACGTTGATGTAGTTGGTACTTCTAAAGGTAAAGGTTTTCAAGGTGTAATGAAGCGTCACGGATTTGGTGGTGTAGGTGGTGCGACTCACGGTCAGCACAACAGACTACGTGCTCCAGGTTCTATTGGTGCGGCTTCATGGCCTTCACGTGTATTCAAAGGAATGCGCATGGCGGGTCGTATGGGTGGTGATCGCGTGAAAGTTCAAAACTTACAAGTGTTGAAAGTTTATGCAGAACAAAACCTTATCGTTGTTAGTGGCTCTATCCCAGGAGCAAAAGGTTCTTACGTAATCTTAGACAAATAGTAGAGATGGAAGTTAATGTATTAAATTTATCAGGTAAAGAAACAGGTGCCAAGGTGCAACTACCTGAGTCAGTTTTTGGTGTAACACCTAACGACCATGCGATCTACTTAGACGTGAAACAATACTTAGCGAACCAACGCCAAGGTACTCACAAGTCTAAACAACGTAACGAAATTGCGGGTTCTACTCGTAAATTACACAAACAAAAAGGTACTGGTGGTGCTCGTGCGGGTTCTATCAAATCTCCATTGTTTAATGGTGGTGGTCGTGTATTCGGTCCTCAACCACGTGATTACTCTTTCAAATTGAATAAAAAATTGAAACAAGTAGCACGTAAATCAGCGTTGTCTTACAAAGCGTTAGAAAACAATGTATTAGTTTTAGATGAAGTTAATTTTGACTCTATCAAAACTAAAAACTATGTTGCTTTAGTAAACGCTTTAAATGTAGCTGACGAAAAAACTTTATTGGTTTTGCCAGCTTACAATAACAATGTTTATTTATCAAGCAGAAACTTAAAGAAAGCAAAAGTTATTTTAGCTTCAGAATTAAACACATATGATGTGTTGAACGCTACTAAATTATTGTTGACTACAGAAACTGTTAAAACTTTGGAGGAAGCATTAGCTAAGTAATATGGAAATTATTAAAAAACCTATCTTAACTGAGAAAGCTTCAATGTTAACGGAAAAATTAAACCGTTATGCTTTCAAAGTTGATCACAGAGCAAATAAAATTCAGATCAAAACTGCTATCGAAGGTATGTTCGGTGTAACGGTAGTAGCAGTTAACACTGCTGTTGTTGCTGGTAAAGCGAAAAGCCGTCACACAAAAGCAGGATTCGTTTCTGGTAGAGCTCCTAAGTATAAAAAGGCCATCATTACAATTAAGGATGGTGAAACTATTGACTTTTACAGTGTTATATAATTAAGATGGCAGTTAAAAGATTCAAACCGGTAACCCCTGGTACGCGTTTCAGAGTAGGTGCAGACTATTCTGATGTTACTACAAACGTTCCTGAGAAATCGTTAGTAGTAGGAGCAAATAAGAGATCGGGTGGTCGTAATAAGACCGGTAAAATGACTATGCGTTATATCGGTGGTGGACACAAGAAAGTTTACCGTATTATAGATTTCAAACGCGATAAAAAAGAAATCCCTGCAACAGTAGCAACTATCGAGTACGATCCAAACCGTACAGCGCGTATCGCATTATTGCACTACGCTGATGGTGAAAAACGTTACATCATTGCACCTACAGGTTTACAAGTTGGTATGACTGTAGTTGCTGGTGAGAAAGTTGCTCCAGAAATTGGTAATACATTACCATTAGCAAATATTCCATTGGGTTCTATCATCCACAACATTGAATTGAATCCTGGTCAAGGTGGTTCGATTGCGCGTTCGGCTGGTACTTATGCTCAATTGTCTGCTCGTGATGGTAAATATGCTATTATCAAAATGCCGTCTAGTGAAGTTCGTATGATCTTATTGACTTGTGTTGCGACTATCGGTTCAGTATCAAATGCTGAAAAAGCTAACCAAGTGTTAGGTAAAGCTGGTCGTAAACGTCACTTAGGTCGTCGTCCTCGCGTTCGTGGTGTTGCGATGAACCCTGTTGATCACCCTATGGGTGGTGGTGAAGGCCGTACTTCAGGTGGTCACCCACGTTCACGTACAGGTGTGTTAGCTAAAGGTTTCAAAACACGCTACAA
>JAZQRD010000085.1:0-13342 GCA_045629405.1 Sphingobacterium sp.
ATAAAGTATTTAACGGTTAATTATCATGGCAAAAATCAAAATCACCCAGATAAAGAGCGTTATCGACAGAAGCGAGCGCCAAAAGAAAACTATTGAGGCATTAGGTTTGAAAAGAATCAATCACTCAGTAGAAGTTGAAGCATCAGCTGCTATCATCGGTATGGTACGCAAAGTGAATCACTTAGTAGCTATTGAAGCTATCTAAAAAAAAATTATAACTATGGAAAGGATATTTTTATTCTTTCCATTAGTTATTTTTATTAATTTAATTGTTAATCGTTGTTTCCTGTCTAGTGAAAGCGAAGGAGCAACATAATCTTAGTTTAAAAGATGAACTTAAGTAATTTAAAACCAGCTGCTGGTTCAACAAAAAACAGAAAACGTATTGGTCGTGGTCAAGGTTCTGGTCGTGGTGGTACTTCTACACGTGGTCACAAAGGTGCTGGCTCACGTTCAGGTCACTCAACTAAAATCGGTTTCGAAGGTGGTCAAATGCCTTTACAACGTCGTGTACCTAAGTTCGGTTTCAAAAATGCTAACCGTGTTGAATACAATGGCGTTAACTTAGACGTATTACAAGCATTAGTTGAAAAACACAATTTAACAGTTGTTGATTTTGATACATTAAAAGCTCACGGTTTAGTTTCTAAAAATGACTTAATTAAAGTTTTAGGTCGTGGTGAGTTTACTGCTAAAGTTGAAGTTAAAGCGCATGCATTTTCTGCCTCAGCTCAAAAAGCTATTGAAGCAGCAGGTGGTTCTATCGTAAAACTTTAATAAATGAAGAAACTAATCACAACCTTAACCAATATATGGAAAATTGAAGATTTACGTAATCGTATTTTGAATACGGTTTTATTTCTTTTGATTTATCGTATTGGATGTCACGTGGTATTGCCAGGTGTTAATCCAGATGCATTAGCTACAGGACAGAAAGAAGGCTTGTTAGGACTATTAGATATGTTCGCAGGTGGTTCATTTTCTCGTTCTGCTATTTTCGCTTTAGGTGTAATGCCTTATATATCTGCATCTATCGTAATACAATTATTGGGGATTGCTGTTCCTGCATTTCAAAAGATGCAAAAAGAGGGTGAATCTGGTCGTAAAAAAATGAATCAAATAACTCGTTATTTGACATTAGCCATTACTTTAGTACAAGCTGTCGCTTATGTGAAAACACAAATCGAACCAGGTGCTAAGACAATCGCTGATCCTATGTTCACTATTCTTGCTGCTGTTGTTTTGACTGCGGGTACATTGTTTGTGATGTGGTTGGGTGAGAAAATCACCGATAAAGGTATTGGAAACGGTATCTCTTTAATTATTATGGCAGGTATTATCGCACAACTTCCTGGCGGTGCTGTGGCTGAATGGGCTTCACGCATGAGTCCTAGTGGTGGTGGTATTATTCCTATCCTAATTGAAGCTATCGCATTGTTCTTTATTGTTATCTTCACGATAATGGTAGTGCAAGGAGTTCGTAAGATACCTGTGCAATATGCGAAGAAAATAATGGGTAATAAACAAGTTGGTGGCGTTCGTCAGTATATCCCTTTAAAGGTGAATGCTGCAGGTGTAATGCCTATCATCTTTGCACAAGCAATTATGTTTTTACCTATGTCACTGGCACAATTTTTTCCAAACCTTCAGTCAGAGTTCTTAACATCTTTAACTGATTTTACTTCATTAGCTTATAATGTGACTTTTGCGACTTTAATTATTGCATTCACATTTTTCTATACTGCTATTATGGTGAATCCACAACAGATGTCTGAAGACATGAAGAAGAATGGAGGTTTTGTACCAGGGATCAAACCTGGATTCGATACGAATTTGTTTATTGATAATGTAATATCTCGTATTACATTGCCAGGTGCAGTTTTCTTAGCTATTATAGCTATTCTTCCAGCGATTGCTAGTGGTGCTGGTGTAAATAACCAATTTGCACATTTCTATGGCGGTACCTCACTTTTAATTTTGGTAGGTGTAGTATTAGATACATTACAACAAATCGAATCACATTTATTGATGCGTCATTATGACGGATTGATGAAAACAGGCCGTGTAAAAGGTCGTTCGACTGCTGCTAATGTAGATGGATATGATCAATCTGCTATTTAATTCTTTAGATGTCTAAAGTAATATATAAAACAGAAGAACAAATCGAGCAAGTGCGCGAGTCGGCAAATGTCCTTTCGCGCTTGCTTGTTGAAATTGCTAAAGTAATTGGTCCTGGTATGACTACACTATCTTTAGATAAATTAGCATTTGAATTTATCAAAGATAACGGGGGTACACCAGCATTCTTAAATTACCAAGGCTTTCCTAATTCTTTATGTATCTCTGTCAATGAACAAGTCGTACATGGTATTCCTTCTAATTACATTATAAAGGAAGGTGATTTAGTATCTGTCGATGGTGGTGTAAATCTTAATGGTTTTATATCAGATTCAGCATATACATTTGGAATTGGAAATATTTCAGAAGAAGCACAACTACTTTTGGACGTTACAAAAGCTTCTTTGGAAAAAGGAGTGGAGCAAGCGATCGCAGGTAAGAGGGTAGGAGATATCTCAGCAGCGATTCAAGAGTATGTTCAACCTTATAATTTTGGAATTGTCCGTGAATTAGTTGGTCATGGTGTTGGTTTACACTTACACGAGAAGCCAGAGGTTCCAAACTATGGAAAACGCGGTACAGGACCTAAATTAGAATCTGGTTTGGTTATCTGTATAGAGCCGATGATTAATGCTGGAAAAGCTGGCGTTGATTTTTCAGATGATGGTTGGACGGTGAACACAGTAGATGGTAAGTTGTCTGCGCACTTTGAGCAGATGGTTGCTATCCGAAAAGGAACACCGGATGTATTATTGAACTTTGACGAGATCGAAAAAGTTTTAAGTAAAAAGTAGTTGGTTTACAGTATTTTTTATATATCTTTGCACTCCTGTTAGTTGCAGGTTGTTAAAACGTAATTAAGTAATTGACATATGGCTAAACAAGCCTCAATAGAGCAAGACGGCATTATCAAAGAGGCATTATCTAATGCGATGTTTCGTGTGGAATTAGAAAATGGGCATGAAATTATAGCTCATATTTCAGGTAAGATGCGTATGCACTACATCAAAATTCTTCCAGGTGACAAAGTAAAACTAGAGATGTCTCCTTATGATTTAACCAAAGGAAGAATAACGTATCGTTACAAATAAGATAATGCTCTGTAAAAGAGCTTTAACAATTTTATTAAAATGAAAGTAAGAGCATCAGTAAAAAAACGTAGTGCGGATTGTAAAATCATCCGTCGTAAAGGAAAGATTTTTGTGATCAACAAAAAGAACCCTAAATTTAAACAACGTCAGGGATAATTAATTAACAAAATCGCTTAAAAAATTATATGGCAAGGATATCAGGTATAGATTTACCTAAAAACAAAAGAGGTATTATTGGCTTAACTTACATCTTCGGAGTTGGTCGTAATACTGCTGCTTATATCTTAGAGAAAGCAGGTATCTCTCAAGATGTTAAAGTGTCTGAGTGGAATGACGATCAATTAGCAGCTATTCGTACTATCATCAATGATGAAATCAAAGTAGAAGGTGCTTTACGTTCAGAGGTTCAGTTGAACATTAAACGTTTGATGGATATTGGTTGTTACCGTGGTTTACGTCACCGTAAACATTTACCAGTTCGTGGTCAACGTACTAAAAACAACTCACGTACTCGTAAAGGTAAACGTAAGACAGTTGCAAACAAGAAAAAAGCTACTAAATAATAAGTAAGAAATGGCTAAAAGTAAAAAAGTTACTAAAAAACGTATCGTTGTTATCGAGCCTGTTGGTCAAGCTCATATCAATGCTACTTTTAACAACATTATTATTACTTTGACTAATAATGCAGGTCAAACTATTTCATGGTCTTCAGCTGGTAAAATGGGCTTCAGAGGTTCTAAAAAGAATACTCCGTATGCAGCAGGTCAAGCAGCAAATGACTGTGGTAAAGTTGCTTATGACTTAGGATTACGTAAAGTCGAAGTTTTCGTTAAAGGTCCAGGTGCAGGTCGTGAGTCAGCTATCCGTACTTTACAAACTGTAGGTATTGATGTGACTACTATCAAAGATATCACACCACTTCCTCACAACGGTTGTCGTCCTCCAAAACGTAGAAGAGTTTAATAATAATATTGTTTAAGATAAGATTCGTCAACTAAAGGTTGATTGATACTTCAAACAGAATAAAGAAATGGCAAGATATACAGGACCTAAGTCCAAAATTGCACGTAAATTCAGAGAGCCTATTTTTGGCCCAGATAAAGCGTTAGAAAAAAAGAATTATCCTCCTGGACAACATGGTCCTTCAAAAAGAAGAGGTAAACAATCTGAATACGCAATTCAGTTGTTAGAAAAACAAAAAGCTAAGTACACTTACGGTGTTTTAGAGAAACAATTCTCTAACTTATTCGTGAAAGCTGCTGCTAAACAAGGTATCACAGGTGAGAACTTCTTGAAATTATTAGAAGCTCGTTTAGATAATATCGTTTACCGTTTGGGTATTGCTCCTACACGTTCAGCTGCTCGTCAATTAGTTTCACACAAGCACATTACTGTTAACGGTTCAGTTGTTAACATTCCATCATATAGCGTACGTCCAGGCGATGTAATCGCAGTTCGCGAACGTTCTCAAACTTTAGAAGCTATCTCTACTTCAGTAGCTGGTAGAACTATCAACAAATTTGGTTGGTTAGAGTGGGATGCTAAGAACTTAACAGGTACTTTCTTAAGCTACCCTGAAAGATCTGATATCCCTGAGAATATCAAAGAAAACTTAATCGTAGAGTTGTACTCTAAATAATAATTAATAGTATGTATGCATAATCTAAAGCAGATTATGCATACGCTATTAAGATATACATTGTTGAAAAAATATTAAAATATTATAAATGGCAATTTTAGCATTTCAAAGACCGGATAAAGTTATCATGCAGAAATCTACTGATTTTGATGGTACTTTCGAATTTCGTCCATTAGAGCCAGGTTTTGGTGTTACTATTGGTAATGCTTTACGCCGTATTTTATTGTCCTCTTTAGAAGGATATGCAATTACGTCGATTAGATTTTCAGGCGTGTCTCACGAATTCTCTACTATTAAAGGTGTAGCAGAAGACGTAACTGAGATCATCTTAAACTTAAAACAAGTTCGTTTCAAGAAATCGGGTGAGCAAGGTGACAACGAGAAAATCTTTGTAGTTATCAATGGTCAAGAACAATTCAAAGCTGGTGATATCACTAAGTTTTCTAACAACTTTACAGTGTTAAATCCTGACTTAGTAATTTGTAATATGGAGAGCTCAGTAACTATTGAGGTTGAATTATCAGTTGCTAAAGGTCGTGGATATGTAAATGCTGAAGAAAACAAAGTAGCTGATGGTCCTGTAGGTTTTATCGCTATCGATTCTATCTATACTCCGATTAAGAATGTGAAATATACCATTGAAAATTACCGTGTAGAGCAAAAGACTGACTATGAGAAATTATTGTTAGATATCTCTACAGATGGTTCTATTCATCCAGAAGATGCTTTGAAAGAAGCAGCTCGTATCTTAATTCAGCACTTTATGTTGTTCTCTGACGAAAATATGTTGTTAGAGTCTCAAACTAAAGAAGAAACTAAGGTTGTTGACGAGGAAATCTTACACATGCGTAAGATCTTGAAAACTGAATTAGTGGATTTAGATCTTTCTGTACGTGCATTGAACTGTCTTAAAGCTGCAGATATTCGCACATTAGCTGAGTTAGTAACTTACGACGTAGCTGATATGTTGAAATTCCGTAACTTCGGTAAAAAATCATTAAGTGAAATTCAGGAGTTGGTAAAATCGAAAGGTTTATCATTCGGAATGAACTTGTCTAAATTTAGATTAGACGAAGAATAATTTATAAGTATTTAAGCGACCTGTTGCATAATTCCTCTGAAAGTGATAATCGCAAGTAGGAACGGTATGCACAAAATAATAAAATAGAAAATGAGACACGGTAAAAAAATTAACCACTTAGGCCGCACGGACAGTCACCGTAAGGCAATGTTAGCTAACATGGCGACTTCTTTAATCAAACACAAACGTATTATTACGACTTTAGCTAAAGCTAAAGCTTTACGTAAATATGTTGAGCCTTTGATTACAAAATCTAAAACTGATACTACTCACTCTCGTCGTACAGTATTCTCTTACTTAAAAGATAAAGACGCGGTTACAATCTTGTTCCGTGAAATTTCTGAAAAAGTTGCTACTCGTCCAGGTGGTTATACTCGTATTATCAAAATGGAAAACCGTTTAGGTGATAACGCTGAGATGGCTTTCATTGAATTAGTTGATTACAACGAAGTATACGGTAAAACTGCTCAAGCTGAGAAGAAAACTACACGTCGTCGTGGTGGTGCTAAGAAGAAAGTTGAAGAAACTACTACTGAGGAAGTTGTAGCTACTGAAGAAGCTCCAGCTACTGAAGAGAAAAAAGACTAATTCTTTTCTTCTTCACAAGAACATATAAAGCCAATCATGTATATGATTGGCTTTTTTTCGTTTATAAAATCGATTAATATCCTACACTTAAGTATATTTGCATTAGGTATTTACCTATTATCTTTATTAACATGAATTTATTTAATGTATATCCGGTTAACCCCATCAATATTGTAAAAGCAAAAGGTTCTACTATATGGGATGATGCTGGTAATGAATATTTGGATTTATATGGTGGCCATGCTGTTATCTCTATTGGTCATACACATCCGCATTACGTGGAATCAATTATGAATCAGTTGAATAATATTGGTTTTTATTCAAATTCAATTGAAATTCCTATCCAGCAGCATTTAGCCGAAAAGCTGGGGGTTTTATCTGGTAAAGAAGATTATACTTTATTTTTGTGTAATTCTGGCGCTGAGGCAAATGAGAATGCACTCAAATTGGCATCATTTCATACTGGTCGTAAGAAAGTTATAGCATTTACGAAAGCTTTTCATGGTCGTACTTCGTTAGCTGTTGCAGCTACGGATAATCCCTCAATTGTAGCTCCGGTTAATGAGACTGATAATATTGTGTTCTTACCATTTAATGATGAGGACGCTTTGAATCAAGCTTTTGCTTCATATGGAAATGAAGTAGCAGCAGTTATCATTGAAGGTATTCAGGGAGTGGGTGGTATTCGTGAAGCTTCAGTTTCTTTCTTGCAATTAATACGTGCTCTTTGTGATCAGTATGGGGCAGTGTATATCGCGGATTCTGTACAGTGTGGTTATGGTCGTACAGGTTCATTCTATTCACAGGATTATGCTGAGGTCACAGCAGATATTTATTCAATGGCCAAGGGTATGGGTAATGGTTTCCCGATTGGTGGTATTAGTATTTCACCAAAATTCAAAGCTTCTTATGGTCTATTAGGAACTACTTTTGGCGGTAATCATCTTGCATGTGCAGCGGCAGTAGCGGTTTTGAATGTGATTGAAGAAGAAAATTTGATCGATAATGCTGCGAACGTTGGTAACTATCTTATTGATGAACTTAAGAAATTTGATAAGATACAAGAGGTGCGTGGTCGTGGATTGATGATTGGTATTGATTTACCTGTTGAACTTGCGCATATTAAAAAAGATTTGTTGGAGAAAAATAGAATCTTCACAGGTGAAGCAAAGCCTAATGTGATTCGTATTTTACCGGCATTAAATATTAATCAAGAAATAGCGGATCGATTCCTTACTGCGCTTGATGAGCGTTTGAAAGCTTAACTTCGTATTTATATAAATTATAATTAGACTTTAAAGATGAAAAAGTTTTTCTCAGTAGCTGATGTTGACAACCTAGATACGATTGTTAAAGAAGCATTGGAATTAAAAGCTAACCCGAATGGTCTTTCTACATTGGGACAGCACAAAATGTTGGGTTTAGTATTTTTAAATCCTAGTCTACGTACACGATTGAGTACGCAAAAGGCTGCATTGAACTTAGGCATGAATGTCATGGTTATGAACATGGATAAGGACGGCTGGGCATTAGAAACACAGGATGGTGTTGTGATGAACGGTACTACAGTTGAGCATATCCGTGAAGCAGCGGCTGTCATGGGCGAATATTGTGATATCCTAGGATTGCGCTCATTCCCATCGCTTAAAGACAAGGAGGCGGATTATAATGAAGATTTATTTAATAAATTCGTCAAATTCTGTGGAGTTCCTGTGGTTTCTCTAGAGAGTGCTACACGTCATCCTTTACAAAGTTTAACGGATTTAATAACGATTACTGAACATAAACAAACTGTAAAACCAAAGGTTGTATTAGCATGGGCACCACATGTAAAAGCTTTGCCACAAGCGGTACCTAATTCTTTTGCTGAGTGGATGTCGAAAGCACAAGAACAAGATTTGGTAGATTTCACAATTGCTCATCCTGCTGGCTATGAATTGTCAGAGGAGTTCTCACAAGGAGCAACTATTACAAATGATTTAAATGAAGCTTTAGCTGGAGCTGATTTCGTTTATGTTAAAAATTGGTCATCGTATAAAGAATATGGTGAAGTATATCCCGTTAGCGAGAATTGGATGATGGACAATGAAAAGCTAAGTATCACGAATGATGCGAAGGTTATGCATTGTCTTCCAGTACGTCGTGATTTAGAATTATCATCCGAAATTCTAGATGGGCCTAATTCATTAGTTATAAAAGAGGCGAGTAATCGTGTCTGGGCTGCTCAAGTTGTATTGAAGAGAATGTTAGAGAATTTGAACAAATAAAACACAATAAAACATGTCAAATAGTACATTGAATATTATTAAGATTGGAGGAAATGTAATTGATGATGATATTCAATTAGAGAATTTCTTAGAGAAATTCGCTGCCGTACCTGGCAAGAAAATTCTAGTACACGGAGGAGGGAAGATAGCCACTCGTATAGCTGCAGCGCTAAATATCGAGGCTAAGATGGTGGAAGGTCGTCGTATTACGGATGAGCCAATGCTAGATATCGCTACTATGGTATATGCAGGTCTAACGAATAAAAAGCTTGTCGCTACTTTACAAAAATATCAATGTGATGCTGTTGGTTTGAGTGGGGCTGATGCAAATGCTATTAAATCAGTGCGTCGCCCTGTGCGCGAAATTGATTATGGTTTTGTAGGCGATATATTAGCTGACTCTGTGAATACTTTAGCTATTAAAAAATTCTTAGATGCTGGTTTTACTCCCGTATTCTCAGCAATTACACATAATGGCAATGGTCAATTATTAAATACCAATGCAGATACAATTGCTTCAGCATTAGCTACAGCATTGTCTAATCATTATGATACGTGCTTAATCTACTGTTTTGAAAAAAATGGTGTTTTGTTTGATGTGGATAATGAAAATTCAGTTATTGAAACAATAACTGCTGCACAGTTCGAACAATTCAAAGAGAATGGTGTAATTTCAGATGGTATGATTCCTAAATTGCAGAATGCTTTTGATGCAATACAAAAAGGTGTCAAATCTGTATATATTGGTAATGCTGCAAATTTACATTTATATCAGCAGAACAAATTTGGTACATGCTTAGTAAATAAGTAACAATATATATTTAGAACTTCCGTAGTACAAGTTAGATTTTGGTTTAGATCTATAGTATTAAACTAGTATTAGCTAAGCATTTTTAAGAAATAAAAACTATCGGTTTAAAAAAAGCTGATGTCCATATAATGATTCGAAATAGTACTTTGTATAAAGATGCAGTTGAATTACTTCAGCAACTTATAGTGACACCGTCATTCAGTAGAGAAGAGGATAAGACTGCAATTATTCTTCAAGATTTCTTAAAATCCAAAGGTGTAGAGGTAGAGCGCGTTGGTAACAATGTAATAGCTTACAATGCTCATTTCGATAGAGAGAAAGAAACCATTCTTTTAAATTCTCATCACGATACTGTGAAACCTAATCCTGGTTATACAAGAGATCCTTTTTCTGCGGATATTGAGGATGGCAAACTTTATGGTCTTGGATCTAATGACGCAGGCGGTTGTTTAGTTGCATTGATTGCATGCTTCTTGTACAATTACGATCGAAAAGATCTGCAATATAATTTATGTCTCATTGCTTCAGCAGAGGAAGAAGTTTCTGGAAAGAATGGTATCGAAGAGGCATATAGACATGTACCAGCATGTGCATTTGCTATAGTTGGAGAACCAACTTTGTTGGATTTAGCTATTGCAGAGAAAGGGTTAATGGTGCTTGACTGTGTAGCACACGGTGAACCTGGTCATGCCGCACGCGAAGAAGGTGTTAATGCATTGTATAAAGCGATCGAAGACATCAACTGGTTTCAACACTACAAATTTCCAAAGGAGTCATCTTTTTTAGGTCCTGTTAAGATGTCAGTGACTATGATTGAGGCTGGCTCACAACACAACGTAGTACCTGCAACTTGTAAGTTTGTAGTAGATGTTCGTACGACTGATGTTTATTCGAACAAGGAAGT
Source organism: Sphingobacterium sp. (assembly GCA_045629405.1). Classification (GTDB taxonomy): domain Bacteria; phylum Bacteroidota; class Bacteroidia; order Sphingobacteriales; family Sphingobacteriaceae; genus Sphingobacterium. The sequence goes on from JAZQRD010000085.1 coordinate 10,500, forward strand.
ATTAGAAATTATTAAAAGCAATGTCAAAGCAGATGTTGTAGCACGTTCTACAAGGCTTAATCCATCTACTATACCAACAGACCATCCTATCGTGAAGGCAGGCGTTGACCTTGGCAAATCATTATATGGTAGTCCAACAATGAGTGACCAGGCATTATTGCCAATTCCTTCATTGAAGGTTGGACCAGGATTTTCAGGAAGATCGCACTCAGCTGATGAGTACATATATCTTAAAGAAGTAGAGGATGGTATTAATTTTTATATAGATTTGCTCAAAGATATCCTTTAATAAAAAATGCCTGACTCAGATGTCAGGCATTTTTTATTTATTGAACTTTTCTAAGATCTCTTCTCGCTTTTTCAAGATCTTGTTCTAGTTCTTTTAGTTTGATTTGCTGTTTACTAATTTTAATTATTTCTTTTTCTTTATTGATATCAGTTATTCTATTTCTTCTGATTTTCTTATCTAAATTATCTTCTAGTTTATCAATACTCTTCAACTGTTTATCAATTTTTTTCTCTAAAGATTCAACTTTTGCTAAAGCCTTAGATCGTTTTTTTTCAGCTTTTTCTTTTGCTTTACGCTCTTTTTCTATTTGTTTTTGCTGTTTCTGAAGTTCCTTTTGAAGTTTAGCCGCATCTTTTTGTGCTTTTTCTAACTTTTTAGCCTCTTCTAATCTAAGTTTTGCATCAGCTAATTTTGTTTTTTCATCAGCTAAAGCTTGTACTTGAATTGTATCTATAATCGTACTCGTAGGTGTAGTAGTATTGACAGGTCTGATTTGTGCGTTAGACTCTACAATTCCAAAAGTCAAAAATGTAAAAGTAGCTAATAAAACTTGTAATGTATTTTTCATGTTATATGTTTTCTAATTAGACAAAAAAAACAAGAAATGGTTTAAAAAAAGAAATATTAGATACTATTTTACCGTTAATTACTTCTCGATAAAAAATCCATTATGCCAGCTATACACGCGCATCCTTTCAATTGGTTTTTCAAACTCATCTGTGAGGACTTCTAATACTGATTTGGAGGTACTATCATAAGTGACATAATATCTAAACTCGTCTTCCTCAAATATATCATATGTACGTTCTATATGAGTTTTGGCCTTTTCACTTTTTATCTTAAAAACTGGGTGTGGTTTCAACACACCACCTTGAATAGAATATGCTTCAACACCATCAATAACTTGCTTATTCGAAACAATGTATCTATAACTTAGTAGATAAATAGTTTTGTCATCTTGCTCTATCATGTCGATAGCAGTGTAACTAGGTATATATTCATCTATTTCTGCATTCTCAACTTCATACCATGTAGTCTTTGTACTATCGCTATCTTTAACTTGAATTGCGGCAGCAAAGAAATGCATAGTGCCACCCAAATTAGTATCCCAAGAATATACTTTAACCTTGTTATCTCTACTTTTTAGCAATGTAATGCCCTTCTGTTGCGTTGTTGGAAAATCGTAGTTAAAGCTAGCTTGATCTTCTAACGCCTTAAGGAATTTATTTTTAAACATTAAATAAGTTTGTTCTGCATCTTCAGCAGTTAATATTTCATCATAAGTTGACGCGATTTCATTATCTATGATATCGAAATCAGTTTGCGAACTTGACTTATTTATATCTGATACCGAATCAATCTGGGTGAATTTATTAATGTCATTATCCTTAATATTATTACATCTTACGAAGAATATTGATACGAATACTATGATGAGCGTTATAGAGAATTTCATATAGGTCCATTTTGATTAAAAATTTATCCTATAAATATCGTAATAAATTGGTAATGAAACTAATACTTGATATTTATACTTCTGTTGTTGTAAATTGGATATAAAAAAAGAGGTGCTATATAAGTTTATAGCACCTCTTTTCATATGTAAATAATTCTATTTTAGCTAAGTTGTGCTAATAAATTATTGATATTCACTAGTTTTCCAATAATAGTTGATAATTCTTCGACTGCAACGCGTTCTTGTAACATCGAGTCACGGTGACGGATAGTTACCATATTATCTTCTAAAGTTTGGTGATCTACTGTAATACAGTAAGGCGTACCAATAGCATCTTGACGACGGTAACGTTTACCGATAGCATCCTTCTCGTCATATTGGATATTGAAGTCTAATTTCAATTTAGCCATGATCTCGCGAGCTTTTTCAGGAAGTCCATCCTTCTTCGTAAGAGGAAGAACCGCAGCTTTAACAGGTGCAATAGCTGGGTGGAACTTTAACACTACGCGTGAATCTTGTTTTTCTTCTGTAGAAAGATCTTCTTGCACCAACGAGTTCGCTAAAACAGTTAAAAATAAACGATCTAAACCAACTGAAGTTTCGATAACATAAGGAACATAGTTTTGATTGATCTCTGGATCAAAATACTGCATTTTCTTTTTCGAAAATTCTTGGTGTTGTTTCAAGTCAAAATCAGTACGTGAATGAATACCTTCTACTTCTTTGAAACCGAATGGGAATTGATATTCGATATCTACCGCAGCATTAGCATAATGAGCCAATTTTGCATGATCGTGGTAACGATATTTACTTGCATCAGCGCCTAAAGCTAAGTGCCATTTCAATCTATTTTCTTTCCACTTGTTATACCATTCCATCTCAGAACCTGGACGTACAAAGAATTGCATCTCCATTTGTTCGAATTCACGCATACGCATGATGAATTGACGAGCGATTACTTCATTACGGAATGCTTTACCAATCTGAGCTATACCGAAAGGAATTTTCATTCTACCTGTCTTTTGGACATTTAAGAAATTCACAAAAATACCTTGTGCTGTCTCAGGACGTAAATATACTTGCTCAGCACCGTCTGCC
>JAZQRD010000086.1:0-10133 GCA_045629405.1 Sphingobacterium sp.
ATCCTGCAAAGATATGTACGAAAATATTGAGCAATATGCGGGTGAGACGGTATATCCAGCTAAATTCGATACTATTGTTGGCTTTATAGGTTATGAAAGAGCTGAAATCAACTTAATGAAGGCCGGTAGAATTCCTTCAAGGGATATCAAACTCGGCAAAGCTAGTAAAACAATCATCGAATATGATAATGAACAAATAGTAATAGATTCTTTGGTATCGTGGGTTAATGTTGAAGGTTTGACTCAACCAAAATTGTATCGTATTAAAGCATATACAATTGATGAATTCGGAAATAAATCTGTACCGCAAGAGATCGCAGTTATACCGTATACACAATCGGATGCTAATTCACTATCAATTGCTGCTCCACGTATCTTAGCTGCTCCAGGTGCCGCAGTATTGGATTGGCCCAATGGTCTAAATTCGATATTATTAAATTATATTGATCTAAGCTTTAGTTATATAGATAAGGATGGTCAATCGAGAACGGGTAATCGTGGTGCGAATCCTCGTATCTTTTTAGCTAACCTTACTGCAGGTCAAAATTTGGAAGTGACTATGAATTATCGAATTGTACCTAAGATAAATGGCAATACCATATTGGATACAATTGCTCTTTCAAAAACCATTAATATAAATGTTCCAACGCTATCCACACCATTCAATCCATCAGAGTTGGAAATTTTAAATACAAATGGTATCACGTCATTTACTGCTCAAAGTGTTCAGAATATTGAAAAGCTAACATTCCCGATGCACACCGTTACGCTTCAAGATTTATTTTATTTCTCAAATATCAAAGAAGTAGATCTTACAGGCGGAACTATGTTCAATATGAAAACGCAGTCGTATGATCGAAATGGAGTTATCAAAACTATTGGAGGAGGTGTTTTTCCGGACTTTGTACGTAGACTTGGAGATATGCCTGCAGCTAATGCACAGACCCTAATTGATTTGATTGATGAAGGTGTAGTCAATAAAGTAAAGTATATTCCAAATTCTATGGGCATTGATGCATTGCTTCAACCTTATGTGGAAAAAGGTGTCGTAGAGTTAATATCTACGAGTAATGAGCCACTATTGCCAATTAATAATATGTTAATAGAAGGATCTTTACAAGATAATAATTGGAAGATGAACCTGGAAGCAAACCCTAGCACGTATCCGGCAGGAACAGATTTGAAAAATGTTATTAAAGCTACCATTGTTAACAAAAATGGATCGTTTATACTTACACTTCCAAAAGATTATGAGTTTAACGCTCAAATGTATAAGTATTTGAAGTTTAAAGTATATGCTCCATCGAAAGATCGTGTAAGTGGTGTATATGAACCGTTCCAAAGACTTTGGCCTAGATTTATGAACTATCTTTGGGCTTTTACAACAGAAAGTCCATACGGCCAACAGAGTTGGGCACCGAATGCAAATGACAATAGAATACCGGATAGTGATCTACAGAACTGGAAAGATATGACCATAGATCTTTCTAATATGATAGGTAAGCATAATCGTGTAATTGTCATAAATATTGGAGGAGAACCTTCTATGACTTGGGTTACACCGCCTCAAGAAATCACCTATTACTTTTCAAATTTTAGATTTTCGAAGAGTAATTAAATTGTGAATTAAATAAAAAAGCCATTACAAAATGTAATGGCTTTTTTATTTAATCTGTATTGTGTAGGAAATTTTCAATGGCTTCATAAGCATTTTGATATCGTGTATCTCCACATCCGGATATTAATTTATAATTCGCTTGAATAGCTTGTAATTCATCTTGCCAAACATTTAGAAAATGCTCTCGTTGCTGTGGAAAATCACGTAATGGATCATCTTCCCAAGGCAGATCAATGTCCATCAATAAATACAAATCGTACTTTTTTTTATTGATCTCATTGAGCACTTCTGTCGGTGTGTATCCAAATAAATGATCTGACCAGATTTTCACAGTCAAAATGGTTGTATCGGTGATCAATAGATTGTTGGGGACCAATGGTATTAATGCATCTTCAAGTGCAAGTTGTCCATAAAACATATTTAACTCATCTTGAAGTGTATATTGTCCTTGAAGATTAGAACAATAATATCTTGAGTATTCTGGTACGCAGACAGTGTTAAATCGTTGAGAAAGATATTTCGAAATTGTAGATTTACCAGTTGACTCAGGCCCTACAATAGCTATTTTAATTATCTCATTATTATTTTGAATCATTAAGTACAATATTAGTCAATATTTTGATAACTTTTCTTCCATTGAATCCAACCTTGAGCGGCTATAATAGTGAAAGCTATATATAATATTGTGGTCAAGTATAACCCTTTACTTAGATAAAGTGGGATATAGCAAATATCAACTACAATCCAGAGTATCCAGGTTTGGAGAATCTTTCTAGTCATTAAAAATTGCGCTACAAGACTCATAGCCGTACAAAATCCATCTATATATGGGACATCACTGTCTGTGAAATTATCCAATATATAGCCCATAGCACCAGAAAGAAATAAAATCGCTAGCAGAATAAAAATAAATTCTTTGATTTTTAAAGAGGATATTGTTTTCGTAGTACCTAGGTTTCCCTTATTCCAATGATACCATCCATATATTCCTGTTGCAAAGAAATATAATTGTAAAGTAGCATCGCCATATAATTTGTGTTGATCAAAAATAAATAAATAGCAACTTACAGAAATCAAGCTTATTGGCCAATTGAGGATATGCTGTTTGCTCGCTAGGTAAACACATAGAAAACCACTGATAGTTGCTAGCCATTCAATAGCTGAAGTCTGATAAACTTGTTGTATCAGAGATTCTATTATATTCATAGGTATGTTAGCTTTGCCAAAAATACATTTTTCTATCGATACCTAATTTTAATATATCTCGAAGTAGTCAATCATTTTAGTATGGTATTGTATATACTAATATTTACTACCGTAACATAAGTCACCAGCATCGCCTAGTCCAGGAACTATATAGGATTTAATAGTTAATTCTTTATCTACATCAGCTACCCAAATATTTGCTTCAGGTATAAATGCGCGCACATGTTGTATACCTTCTTCTGAAGCAATGATCGTAGCAATATGTAGTTCTTGGATATTATATTCGGCTAATAATTCCTTACAACATAACACTAAACTTTTGCCAGTGGCTAACATTGTATCAATTATAATCACGACTTTATTATCTAAGTTAGGAGTGCTGTCATACTTTTTATGTATTTCAAATTCACCACTCTTTTTAGTGTGTCTAAATGCTGCTATAAAACCTGAGTCTGCTTGATCAAATATATTCAAGAAACCTTGATGGAAAGGTATACCAGCACGTACAATTGTTATAAGAACTGGTTGTTCTACAAGAAGGTGCGTCTCTGCAATTCCTAATGGTGTCTCCACTTCATCAGGTTTATACTCTAAGGATTTACTCAATTCATAAGCCATCATTTCGCCAATACGTTCTAGATTTCGTCTAAATCGTAATCGATCTTGTTGAACTGCCTTATTTCTTATTTCAGCAATGAAATGATTGATAATGCTGTTATGTTTTGTGAGGATATGAATCATGTTGAATATCATTTTATTATGTAATTTAACAAAATTGTAGTCTATATGTTTATAGTAGGTCACAATAATAGTCTACGTTCAATAATTCATTGAATTATTGGTAAATTTACACCGAGGGTAATATATGAAATTCCAATTAACATCAGAATATCAGCCGACTGGAGATCAGCCGCAAGCGATTAAACAACTTGTACAAGGTTTGGATCAAGGTGAGCAATATCAGACTTTATTAGGGGTAACAGGTTCGGGAAAGACATTTTCTATAGCTAATGTTATTCAAGAGACTCAGCGTCCTACTTTGATCTTAAGTCATAATAAGACCTTAGCTGCGCAGCTATATGGTGAGTTCAAACAATTCTTTCCTAATAATTCTGTAAACTATTTTGTTTCATATTACGATTACTATCAGCCTGAAGCATTCATAGCAACGACAAATACGTATATAGAAAAGGATTTGGCTATTAATGAAGAAATTGAGAAATTGAGGCTAGCGAGTACCTCTGCATTAATGTCAGGCAGAAGAGATGTAATCGTGGTTTCATCTGTGTCGTGCATATATGGTATGGGGAATCCTGATGACTTTTCTAGATCGATATTTAGGTTTGGGGTAGGTACGACCATTACGCGTAATGCTTTTTTGCATCGCTTGGTAGAGATTCTATATTCGAGAACCACAGCAGATTTCAAACGTGGTACTTTCCGGGTAAAAGGGGACACGGTAGATATATATCCAGCTTATTTGGATCATGCATATCGGATCTCATTTTTTGGTGATGAGATAGATGAAGTCTCAGAAATAGATCCTGTTTCTGGTAAGACAATAGCTAAACAAGAAACTTTGGCGTTATTTCCTGCGAATCTGTTCGTTACACCGAAGGATAAGTTCACAAATTCTATATGGGCTATTCAGGACGAACTTATGCAGCGTAAGGCTCAGTTGGAAGGCGAGGGACGTATGTTAGAAGCCAAACGTCTTGAAGAGCGTGTTAATTACGACTTGGAGATGATGCGTGAATTGGGATATTGTTCTGGTATTGAAAATTATTCTCGATTTTTCGATGGTAGACAGCCTGGTATGAGACCATTCTGTTTATTGGATTATTTTCCGGAAGATTATTTATTAGTTATAGACGAGAGTCATGTAACATTGCCACAGTTGCGTGCTATGTATGGTGGCGATAGGTCTCGTAAGATTTCGCTTGTCGAACATGGATTTAGACTTCCAGCAGCATTAGATAATAGGCCTTTAAATTTCCCTGAATTCGAATCGCTTACGAATCAGACTATATATGTGTCGGCTACACCTGGTGACTATGAATTGCAACAGACTGAAGGTGTTGTAGTCGAACAAGTTATTCGTCCTACAGGATTACTTGATCCAATGATTGAAGTGCGACCTGCCATTAATCAAGTTGATGATTTCCTAGAAGAAGTTGATAAAACTATTAAGGATGGTGGACGTGTATTAGCAACTACGCTCACTAAGAGAATGGCCGAGGAGTTGACTAAATACATGAATAAGTTAAATATAAAAGTTCGCTATATACATTCAGAGGTGAAAACTTTGGAACGTGTAGAGATTTTACGTGGCCTACGCTTGGGTGAATTCGATGTATTAGTAGGGGTTAACTTATTAAGGGAGGGACTAGATTTACCAGAGGTTACATTTGTCGCAATTTTAGATGCGGACAAAGAAGGATTTTTACGTTCTGAGCGATCACTTATCCAAACGATTGGTCGTGCTGCTCGTAACGATCGTGGTCGCGTAATTATGTACGCAGATAAAATAACAGAAAGTATGCGTATTACAATTGAGGAAACAGATCGTCGTCGAGATAAGCAGATTGCATATAATGAGAAACATGGAATCACACCGCGTACTGTAGGTAAATCTAGAGAGGAGATTATTGAGCAGACTTCAGTGGTAGATTATAAACCAGGCGAAGCAAAAGCATATGTAGAACCTGATCAAGCTTCTTTACTTGCTGCAGATCCATTAATGGAGTATATGAGTGAGAAAGATCTAAGAAAAGCTATTGAAACTGTGCGTAAACGTATGGAGAAGGCAGCGAAGGAAATGGATTTCTTAGCTGCAGCGAAGTTACGTGATGAAATGTTTGCATTAGAAAATTCTTTTAAAGAGAAATTTGGATAGCCATTAGGCTATTCAAATTTACTTTCTTTCTTGATATAGCTTTGTATCATTCAAACTGAGTGTCCAACAATGATCCTCTTGTGATAGGTTAAACTTGCCATTTGTATAGACTTGATCTTTCTTGTCTAGTATTAAACTATTCTTCTCTTCCGGAACAAATATCTCAGCTTTGTGTTGTACAGAGTCTATATATACAAATGCTGCCGTCTGATATGACTGTGCCGTATTTATTATATACAATGAAATGTTTTCTTCCCATGCCCGTACACATTCCTGGCGAAGTGTAGACCATGTATACCCAGCTGCCACTAGACAACCGTGCTCATCTTTCTCTCCTCCAATAGATACAGTGCTATCTTGTTCACCTCCATTATTTATGTTACTAGATTGACAGCTATTTAATACTAGTATAAATAGTGCGAAAAGTTTAATCGTAAATCTCATATTGTTAATTGATTATTATGATAATCATACAAAAATTGTACCTAAAGTAAATAATCTAATATTATTAAGCTCATGTAAAAGGATAGTGTGATATCCTGTGTCATATATATACTTAATTTTAAGATGCCTATCAGTATATAAAATTGTATTTATAATAATCTTTTGTGGATGGCGATGATAGCATAATACACTGCGCTAAGGTAATATGCTTCTAAATATTATAAATGTATTGTATCTTAGAATAATGGTTCAATTATATCAAAGGAATTTTTTAATGTAATGCGGTAATCTGATTAGTCCATTTAAAGAGTTCGTAGTATAATTACTTTTGCTTTTAAGAAATAATTACAGCATAGAAATTCATATTTAGATATGAATATTATTGATAATAATGGGTATACGATACGAAAAAGACACCATCCTTAACTGGATAAATGAAATGGGAAAATTTCTTCGACTTCTTGTAGAGAAATGGGAAGGGAAATTAATCGATAGTCAAGAATTGAATATCAGCGCTGCATATAAAGATTTCTTTCTTAAAGAACGCGAAGATTTAATTAACAAATCAATTAAAGAACTTCTTGATTTTGTTCGTATGTTAGAGCCAGAACAGATTAGACCTTTAGCGTTATTATTTATGTACGACGGTCTTTTAAATAATGATAAAATTTTACTTGCGAAAGCTAAACATCTATTTGAGTTTCATATGCGCACATCAAGTATGTTTTCATTTGAAGATTTTGAACACCTCTCAAAGTTAGATCAAGCTTTGCAGAATTAAATTATACTTACTTTGTATATTAGTTCAAAATAATCTTCAATTTATTTGTTATTGTATTATAGTCTACTATATTTGTAGAATATGTAGTGTATTAACTTTGTAATAAATATTAGATATGAGTTTAAGATTAGGAGATGATGCGCCAAATTTTCAAGCGCAAACTACGATAGGGGACATTGATTTTTATGAATTTACAGCAGGAAGTTGGGTAGTATTATATTCACATCCATCAGATTTTACCCCTGTATGCACAACTGAATTGGGACGTACAGCCAAATTGAAGAGTGAGTTCGAGAAACGTAACGTTAAAGTATTAGCCCTTAGTGTTGATGATTTGCAAGATCATCTGGAATGGGTTAAAGACATTAATGAGACTCAAAATACAGAAGTTGATTTCCCAATTATAGCTGACAAGGATAGAAAAGTAGCTGAACTATACGACATGATTCATCCAAATGCATCTGCTACTGCTACAGTTAGATCTGTGTTTGTTATTGGACCAGATAGAAAAGTGAAATTAACTTTAACTTACCCTGCTTCTACAGGACGTAATTTTAATGAAATATTGCGTGTGATAGATTCTTTGCAGTTGACAGCGGAATATTCCGTAGCTACTCCTGCTGATTGGCAAGATGGTGACGATGTGATTGTAGTTCCAGCTATTAAAACGGAGGATATTCCTGCTAAGTTTCCAAAAGGGTATACAGAAGTAAAACCTTATTTACGTATAACACCTCAACCAAACAAATAGGAAATAATATGTTATTATTAGAATTTACGCAAGGAAAGACAATATTAGTTGACTTTCTTTGTGTAAATATTCTTTTTCTTTCTTAATATATAGGAAGCTAATAGAGCAATAAGTACAATAGCTATAAATTCTATGATCAGTTCAGCAGTATTAAATTCATACGGTTTGGACGTGGTAAAGTATATTAATGTATTAGTGGCTAACATTAATATAAGAAATAGTATCAAGTAAGTCCAGAATGTTCTCATAATTAAATACTAAGTTATCAAAATCTTTGAAGTAAAGCAACGATAATTATCGAATGGATAAACATGAAAAAAGGATACAATAATGTATCCTTAGATCGATTTATTATAGTAACAATTTTCTATTAATATACTTTGACAATGTAGATGTAGTCTTGAATTCTCTTTATTTGTTCTGTACGTTGAACTCTTGATAACATGTTTTTATTATTCAATACAATATTTCCACGCAATGAATCTGCTGGAATTCGATTCAAGGTGGAGATTAATTCTTTAGTTTTGATTGCAAAAGCTGCACCATCTATGCCTTTTTGTTTACCAGAAATAATTCCAATTACATTTCCTTGATTATCTAAAACTGGGCCACCACTATTCCCTGGATTTACAGGGATAGATATTTGATATGCTATTGTGTCACCTGCATATCCAGTGTTTGAGCTTAGATAACCTTGACCATATACGGCTTCATCTCTCGGGAATCCAATAGTAAAAATGTCTTCACCTAGGTCAGATTGTTGCTTTTTGAATGTATAAGGTATATTCTTTAAGGGTTTAAAAGTGTCATCATTTATACGTAATATAGCTAGATCTTTTTCAGCATCTATATGAATTATTTCCGCACGATATGCGTCACCCTTTGTATTTTGTAGTTGAATAGAATCGGCACCGTTCACCACGTGATAGTTCGTTACTACGTACCCATCTTTTGTAAGCATAAAACCTGTAGCACCAAAATGTGTCGGTTTTACCTGTTCAGCAGAAGCACTATTGATATTTTGTATGGCTTTGTTTTGTTCGTTGACATTACGTTTTACGGAATTTATTTCACGTCTCAACGCACTATAATCTGAAGTAGCTTGTTTTACAGCAGTAAAGTATCCCGTAATGTATAATGTAGAGAATACTGATAGTAAAGCAACAGCTGCTGCTACACCTGCATTAATCTGTAATTTACGCCAGATTGAAATTATTTTGTGTTCTTTCGGTGCTATTTCTTCCGATTTTTCTAAATCGAAATTATCAGATTCAGCACGAAGCATATCTACAAAGTTATTCTTTGCTTCTGTTTCTTTTAGTAAAGAAATGAAAGACTTATGTTCTTCAAGAATAGTTGCGAATTCTGGATTAGCAGCACAGAACGCTTCAAATGCAGCACGATCATTTGAATCAAGTTCACCTTGAAGATATTGATCTGCCCAATTTATAAAATCATGTCTTTGCATGTATGCCATTTTCTACCTAATTCTAATACTTAAAAAACAATTTTTTGAGTCGCTGAAGACATTTGTACTTTTGTGTCTTTGCATTGTCTGCATTTGTATAACCAAACTTTTCTTTAATATTTTCCATCGATAAATTTTCGATGTAAAAATCTTTTAAGAGTGTTTGGCATGGTTCGCCTAGTTGAATAAGGGCATGATTCATTTTTTCGAATCTTTGCTCTATCTCTTCATGATCTATTAAGCTTTCTTCTATTTGTAAGATATCTTCGAAATCTGATATATCCGAAGTATTACTTTTAGAACCTTTATGTGCAAGTTGCTTTAGCCAAAGTCTTCTAGAGACTGCATAAAGAAATGTACTAAGCTTACTACTCAACTCAAAATTGCGTTGAGTAATTTTATTATACAATACAACTACCGCTTCTTGAAATATATCCTTAGCATCTTGTTCTGAACCATTATTATTAATAATCATACGAGCAATAGCCGGAAAGTAAGTCTTATAAACGTGTTGTACAGCATAGTTTTCACCTCTTGCTAACCCCAGGATCACTTGGTCTTCTGGAACTTCTTTTGGTAATATGCTTCTAATTTTACTCACTAATTAATACCTTATAATTCAAATGGTAACCCACAAAAGTTAAAATAAATTTTTCAAACGTAATAGATATTTCGATATAAATATAATTTATTATTGATTGACAAGTTAACATGTTGATTGGGAGAACTAATTATTTCGTTTTGACAATTAGTATTCAATACTTCTACGTAATTATTAATCTGATAAATGTAAGACATTATATAATGTATATATATACTTAGCTTGTTATGATAATAACATTCTAATTGAATTTGATCAATGATATCTAGATTAATAAAACTATGATACATTCCCATAGCGAGTTACCATATTTTCTAGGAATAAAAGCTATTTTCATTTGCAATTATGGGATTAAAAGTTCTATCTTT
>JAZQRD010000087.1:0-13167 GCA_045629405.1 Sphingobacterium sp.
TCGTTAAGCAAATGGGAGCAAATTCTGAAGAATTATTAATAAATCTGGCCTCACTGTCTCGTTTAGCTAACCTACACAATGAGTCTATAGGATACTATACAGCGCTCATAAAAGGTGGCAATGCTACCGTAAGTAATTACCTTACACTAGCTAATCTCTATACTAAAGTAGGTAATAAGCAAAATCAACTTCAAACTTTATTAGAAGCAAGAAGCGTATTTGCAGATGATAAAAAGATATTATTCTCTCTAGTGGATTTTTATTCACATGAGAAATCATTTAATGCTATTGCTCCTCTTGCAGAAGAATTAGCTGCAGCGGATCCTACTAATGTAGAAATGCATTATCTACTTGGATTTGCATTAGAAAACAATGGAGATATTGAGAAAGCTAAATATTATTACGAGAAAACCCTAACATTAGATGATTCGCATTATAATGCTAGTCTAGCACTTGGTTTGATATATTTGAATGAATTTTTAGCAAACAAATCAAATCTAGAAGCACAATATAGCGCTCAAAATTATTTATTGAAAGCTAACGGTATACAGCCATATGCTATTAATACGCTAAAAGGTTTATCTCTTTTTTATGAAGCGTCAGAAGATGAAGATCAACTTGATCGTGTGAAAGTATTATTAAATCAATTGACAAATAATTAAAAAATATCAGAATTTTTAGATATGAATTTAAAGAAAGCAATAATATTTACAGCTATTTTAGCAGCGGGTTCATCTGCTTTTGCTCAAAATGGTAATTTAAAAAAGGCTGCTTCAAATTTTCAAAAATTTGAAGAATTGAGAGTTACTGGTTCAGCTCAACTAGGTGAATCATTCTTAAAAACTGCTAAAGAAGCAATTGATGCTGCATCTATTCACGAGAAAACTAAAGATTTGGCAGAAACTTGGACTTACAACGCGCTAGTTTACGCAAATTTGGCGATCCTTGATAAGACTAAAGAGACTGAATTAAAAGCTGAGGAAGCAATTAAGACTGCTAAGAGCCTAGATACTGATGGTAAACAAGCTGAGAATATTGCTGCTGCTGAAAAAGCAATTTATGCTTTCAATTTCAATGCTGGAGTAGCTTCTTGGGAAAAGGAAGATTTCAAAACTGCTTACCATTTATTTGAAAAAGCCTCTAACCTTTCGAATAATGATACAACAGTTACCTACTACGCAGGTTTAGCAGCTATACAAAGTAATGACTACAAGAATGGTATTGACCAATACAAAAAGTTGATCGATAGAAATGATTTTTCTGCTCATAAATCTATTTTAGTGGATTTACCAAAATTGTACTTATCACTTCAAGATACAACTAACGCACTTGAGTATGCGTCATTAGCTGCCAAACAATATCCTACAGATAATAATGCTGTGATTCAAAATATTGAATTGAATCTAATCGCAGGTAATGAAACTAAAATTATCTCGGAGATCGAAGAGCAAATTTCTAAAGACGCGAACAACAAAAACCTATACTACTATTTAGGTATTGCACAATCTGCGAAAAATGATGCTACTCAAGCTTATGAAGCTTACACAAAAGCTATAGCAATCGACCCTAACTATACTGATGCACAAATTAATGCTGCAGTAGTATTAATGAATGCTGTGCGTGAAGAACTACAAGACTTAAACAACAATAAAACTTTAAGCAATGCTCAATACACTGCTAAGGTAGAAGAGTTGAAAGCTAAAATAAAACCTGCTGAACAACACTTCGGTAAAGTATTAGAAGTAGATGCTAAGAATGAAAATGCTTTAAGAGGACTAAAAAGCTTATATGATTTCTTACAAGATGAAGAAAAGTCTAAAGCTATTCAAGAAAAGATAGACGCAATATAATAGAGTATATTTTTTACAAAAAAAGCGCGTGATAAATTATCACGCGCTTTTTTTGTAGGTTATAAGTTTCCTCTCTTCATTTCTTCCATAGCATAGTTTGCAGCTCTAGCTGTCAATGCCATGAATGTCAACGAAGGATTTTGCGTACTAGTAGAAACCATAGAGGCACCATCAGTGACAAATACATTTTTACATGAATGTACTTGATTCCATTTATTTAGAATAGAAGTTTTCTCATCCAAACCCATACGCGCACCACCCATTTCGTGGATATCCAGCCCAGGATTCTGACCACTCCTATTGAAATATATATTTTTAACACCGACTTTTTCTAACATTTCTGCTCCCTGCGTCAAAAAATCTTCCATGCTTTTGTAGTCATTGTCATCATACGTTACAGAAGTAATTAATTGAGGCATTCCATATGGATCTTTCTCTGTATCACTTAGACGAACATGATTGCTCTCCTTCGGTATAGTTTCTCCCTGCATCATCATACCTACTCCCCATCCACCTACTTGAGACAAATTATCCTTAAATTGTGGACCTACTTGATCACCTTCTGTATATATTCCACGACCTCTATATGCACTGAAAAATGAGGCATAACCACGTAAAAAATCAGTTTCTTGTTTGTGAACATTTCTAAAGTTAGGAATGATAGGCTGTGTTGGACGTCTGCCATAATAATAGTTATCTTCGAAACCTTCGATAGACCCACCTAAAGAACCCATGTAGTTATGGAACGCGACATATTTTCCTAGTGTTTCGCTATCATTGCCCAAACCATTCGGAAATCTTTTAGACTTGGAGTTCAACAAGATTAAATTGGAACCTAAAGTTGATGCGTTTACGAAAATAACTCGAGCAAAAAATGAATGTTCTTTTTGAGTCAGTCGATCTATCACTCGCACCCCCACAGCCTTACCTTTCTCATCGTCGTAGATTATACTTTCTACTATTGAGTCAGGTCTTAATGTCAGATTCCCAGTTTTTTCGGCCCATGGCAATGTAGATGCATTCGAGCTGAAGTATCCTCCAAACGGACATCCACGCTGGCAAAGTGTACGCGATTGACACTGCGTACGTCCTTGCTGAATATGTATGGGTTGTGGCTTAGTGATATGTGCACACCTTCCTTGAATCACAGATCTATCTGAATATTTCTCTTTAATTTGAGCCTGAATATAGCGCTCAACTGTATTCATTTCAAATGCAGGCAAGAATTCTCCATCAGGCATTCCAGGATGACCTTCATTATTCCCAGAGACGCCGATAAATTTCTCTACATAGCTATACCAAGGAGCTATATCTGCGTATCTGATAGGCCAATCTATAGCAAATCCATCACGCGCAGGCCCTTCAAAATCAGTATTAGACCAGCGCTGCACTTGCCTCGCCCATAGAAGAGATTTGCCTCCTACTTGATATGCGCGAATCCAATCAAATGGCTTTTCTTGAACATATGGTTGTTCATTATCTTTAGTAAAAAAATGCATAGCATCTTCACGGAAAGCATAGCATTTGGAAACAATTGGATTTTCCTTTTTTATTCTTAAGGGCAACTCATTGCGATGCTCTAACTGCCAAGGGTCAAAGTTTGCGGTAGGATAATCTTTTATATGTTTTACATCACCTCCACGCTCGAGAACTAATGTCTTCAATCCCTTCTCACAAAATTCTTTAGCGGCCCAGCCTCCAGATATGCCCGATCCAATGACGATGACATCAAAATTTTCAGATTTTGCCATTTGGTTAAATTGGTTTATGGTTTATTTTATTATATATCTAATATACAATACTATTTCATGAAAAATATTAAAATAACTAAAACATTACGTGTTTAAGTTAGTAAAATTATTTTCCATGCCATTTCAATATCGCCATTTTCTATAAATTCTTTCGCTTTTAACTGTAGATGAATATCTCGAGTAGACTCATCTCCTATAAAGGCGTTTGTTAGCTCTTGAACAATAGCTAAATGTCTTATAGTATCAATCTCACTATCATCAGGAATATGATCAATTGAACATAATTTTTCCTTTTCGAAGGCTGTCAATACGGTAGATTGCTTCACAAAAGGTGGCAACTCATTATATAGTAACATTTTTTTTATGTAATTAAAATTATATATGTATCGATACCTATAGTAGTTTAATCTAATTTTTCTTTATTAAAGATATTTCCTATTTCTCGCGTAATCTTACGGAAAATTGGCGCTGTCTGTACATCTTCATACGTATCAATATGTTGGTTCTCTTGCCTACTTGGGAAGATTAGAATCAAATTTTGATTTTTGAAATAACGGCCTACTCTACGAGCAAGTCCATCGAGTGAATCTCGATAGGATACCTCACCTTCACGTGATGATACAAATATTAAAAGCGAATCAGCATTACTAAATGTAGCTAGTCCGTATATATTATCCCAATCTTCGTAATCTTCAAATTTCAAACTAACACTGCGATTCAATTCTTCAATCGTAGATACAACATTTTGGTGTGTTCGATTATTACACACAAAAGTCATAGGCAATGAGAGTTCTTGAGCGAGATTGATTAGTTTCTCTAACCAATATGAAAAACCCACCTCCGATTCTGCCAGAGGAGGAACAAAAATCGTCATTGATTTATGCGAGATTAATGATTTATTAAATCTACACATGAACAGTGTGGCATCAGTTTTATTAAGTATACTCTCAGTCTTACTTCCTACAATCTTCTCCACGAAGGAAACAGCACTAGGCCATCCAAGTATCAAACAATCAGCCATTACCTGCTTACTCATACGCGCAATGCCAGATGCAATATTAATGTCAACAGTAGATACAAGTTCCACTTCAGTTTCCGATCCTGAAGCGTATTTAGCCATATTGTCTAAGCTTTTCCTAGCTTCCTGAACATTTAATGCTGCTTGTTCATTATCAGGGACTACACTAACAATATTCAATGGATAATGCGATTTTTTTGATTTTATTAATGTTGCGAAATCCAAAATTGGTTCCATATTATTCAAATTTGCTAATGGAATCATGATTTGTTCTTCACTTTCTTCAACATGCTCCATGTGCTTATCGTCCTGATGACCTTCCACGACCACCTTTTTAGAGGCACTTTCGGTTACCATCGAAGCTATGATACATGTTATTAATATAAGTAAGATTGTACCATTTAATACATTTTCATCAATTATATTATTGTTGTAACCAACCATAATTACAGCTAACGTAGCAGCAGCATGGGCATTACTCAACCCAAATATGAGATGTCTTTGGTTTTTAGAATATTTGAATGATAGTTGAGTGGCTGTTGCAGCTAAATATTTACCAGCAACCGCAACAAGTGTTAACGTACCTGCTATGATCAGCGCCATTGGACCTTTGGTCAGAACGCTGATATCCACAATCATACCTACCGATATCAGAAAGAAAGGTATAAAGATAGCATTGCCGATAAATTCTATTCTATTCATCAAAGCTGAAGAATGTGGAATCATCTTATTCAAAGCTAATCCCGCTACAAAAGCCCCTATGATTGGTTCTAATCCAGCTATTTCAGCCAAAAACGCAGCAAAGAAAACAACTGTTAAAACAAAAATATAATGGCCAGTTTTTTCAGATTCAACCTTTTGAAAAAACCACTTCGCAAGACGTGGAATTATGCCGAACATTATCAACAAAAAAATAGCGAAGGATACAGCCAACGTTACCCAAAACTCTTGATTGATATTTCCTTGAGACATACCAGTCAATACTGCCAAAATAATCAGTACAGCTGTATCGGTAATAATAGTACCTCCTATAGTAATCGCTACTGCTTCATGCTTCGATATACCATATCTGTTCACTATTGGATATGAAACCAAAGTATGCGTAGCAAACATACTTGCGATAAGTATGCTAGGGAGAATATCATATTCTAGAAAATAATAACATACAGGAAAACCAATACAAATTGGTATTATAAACGTAAAAAATCCAAACAGTAAACTCTTATGCTTCGTCTTTTTAAATTCATTCATATCCAACTCAAGACCAGCAATGAACATGATGTACAAAAGGCCAATGGTTGAAAATAGGGTTACAGCAGAGTTTTGCTCCAACCAATTCAAACCATAGGGACCAATGACAACTCCGGAAAGAATTAGACCTATAATACCAGGAACTTTAATAGGTCTTAGAATAATTGGTGAAAGTAGAATAATGAGAAGAACTAATGAAAATATAAGTACAGGATTCGTTAGAGGTGCCTGAAATGCTTCAGCTACGTGTTCAAATAATTTTCCACTCATATGATATATAAAACTTAAGCCTTAATAAGATTTATTAAAGCGTACGAAAAATACGAAAAAATGGTTAGACTAGCGAATATAGCCTATTGAAACTGAATTGTCTTTATCGGAGATATGCGAGAGATTAGCATCGAAGGAATGATTAGAGCTATAATTGCAATACCAACAATGCTTATATTTAAAATGATTACAGTCCAAATATCAATTGATAATGGTACATATTCTATATAATATATAGTAGGGTCAAGTTTGAATACATGCGTAGTTTTTTGTAAGATGTAGGTTCCGATTGCGATTATATTTCCAATAAGCAAACCATATCCGATCAAATACAAGGAATTATAAAGAAATATTTTGCGTAGAGCACGATTACCCATGCCTAAAGCTTTTAACACACCAATCATTTTTGTACGTTCTAAAATACTAATCAATAAGGATGATATCATATTGATAATGGCCACAATGACCATGAGTACGAAGATGATATCATCGTTCATATCTAACATCTCCAACCAATTAAAAATATCTGACAAGTACTCGACTACATTGGTAGCTTTCAAATCCATGGGCAATTCATCAGCTACTAATTGCGTAGTAATAGCCAACTGAGAGAAATCTTTTACGCGGACTTCGTATGCTCCGGCTTGATCTTCTTGTAGATTATTCAACCTACGAATCAAATCCAAAGAACCTATCACATAGTTATGGTCCAATTCCTCAGAATTAGTCCGAAATATGCCTACGACTTTAAATTTACGTTTACGTGTTCTGTTGTCCTGAACAAAAGACATGATAAATGTATCATTGACCTTGAGTTTAAGACGATCTGCTAAGTACGCTGATATTAATAATTCACTATCTTCATGCTCAGCATTGAAATATAGCGCATTCCCTTCAACAAGTATATCCGTCAGAAACTTTTGGTTATAATCACTCGAAATACCTTTCAGCATTACCCCCTCTACCTCACCATGTACATTCATAATACCTACTTTAGTAGCGAATGGTGAAATAGACTCCACATTTTCAAGATTTACTATCCTGTCAAGGTCTGATTTAGATAGTTCAATGGGAGAATTTTCTGTTCCATTCAATTGATTTTTAGTGATAATAATATCACTAAAAAAACCACGCTGTTTTGCCGTAATTTCTTCCTTAAAACCTTGAAGAATAGCTACCGACAAAAGTATAGCCACCACAGCCAATGCCATCGCTCCTATGCTGACACGAACAATAAGTTTTGAAAATGTGCGGTGCCCCTTTTGGGTAATGCGCTTTGCAACAAATAATGGAAAATTCAAGCTGTTATTTATTTTGTAACTTTGTAAAGTTAATAAATTTTGCAATCTGACATTGCATTCAGTTTCTATAAAAAAAACAACTACTAGTATATATTTATGCGTATAATATTCATGGGTACTCCAGACTTTGCTGTAGCTTCACTAAAAGCATTGTTAGATAATGGAGAGAATGTCGTTGCTGTAGTCACTACACCAGATAAGCCCGCTGGTCGCGGCCAAAAAATTCACCAATCAGCAGTTAAAGAGTTTGCATTAGCCAACAATCTTCCAGTATTACAACCTGTAAAGCTTAAAGATGCAGCATTCGTAAACGAACTAGCATCGTTTAAAGCTGATCTTCAAGTGGTAGTAGCATTTCGTATGCTCCCTGAGATTGTATGGAACATGCCACCGATGGGCACAATTAATGTACACGCATCACTTCTTCCACAATATAGAGGAGCTGCCCCTATCAATCATGCAATTATCAATGGTGAAATAGAATCTGGCGTTACTACATTTTTGTTACAGCATGAAATCGATACAGGTAATATACTCTTAGCAGAGAAAGTAAGTATTTCAGAAAATGATAATGCAGGCATATTGCATGATAAGCTGATGAATGCAGGCGCATCGACACTCATCAAAACAATTGAGGGACTTAGAAATAATAGTATCATCCCTACACCACAATCCGATATAGAAGCTTCATCTTTAAAGCATGCACCAAAAATTTTTAAAGAAGATTGTTTAATTGATTGGAACAATTCAACTAAAGATATTTACAATAAAATAAGAGGTCTTAGTCCATATCCAGCTGCGTTCAGCTATTTGCAAGATAAAGTCTTAAAAATCTTTGAGGCAGAGATTGAAACGTGTAAACTGTCAGTACCTGTTGGACAATTTGAAACCGATGGCAAATCATACTTAAAGATAGCCGCTCAAGATGGCTATTTAAATCTTAAAACAATTCAGATTGAGGGTAAAAAAAGAATGTCAGTTAATGATTTCTTAAAAGGATACCGCTTCACATAGTTGAGGCGGAATATCCATTTATTCTTCATATACAATTATATCACCTGGTTGACAATCTAAAGCCTTACAGATTGCTTCTAAAGTACTTAAACGAATAGCTTTAGCTTTCTGATTCTTAAGAATTGACAAATTTGAAAGCGTTATTCCAACACGACTACTTAGCTCATTTAATGAGACTTTTTTCTTAGCCATCATTTCATCAAGGCGAATTCTTATATTCATATTATCTTAATTTTTATAAGTAAAACATTTTTTAGCTAAAAAGGTTTTTACTATAAATCAAAAAATAATAATACGAATAGTACAAACGTAAGCACTGAGTTAATAATGTTTTAAATTAAAATTGGAACGGTTTTTGATATTATCACGCCGTAAACTCATTAATTATAAACTCCTCATTATCAGTATTTAAATTACAATTTTGTTACATCAGTTACTGGTATTTTTTCGTATTTTTGCATTATTCCAAAGAAAGGTATAAATATTAATGAGACAACTCAAAATTACACAATCGATCACGAATCGTGAATCTCAATCTTTAGACAAGTACTTACATGAAATTGGTAAAGTTGATTTAATTACTGCTGAAGAAGAGGTTATATTAGCACAACGAATTCGCGAGGGAGATCAAGTAGCGTTAGAAAAATTAACAAAAACTAACTTACGTTTCGTAGTTTCTGTTGCTAAACAATATCAAAATCAAGGACTTACATTAGGTGATCTAATCAATGAAGGTAACTTAGGTTTGATTAAAGCAGCAAAACGTTTTGATGAGACTAAAGGTTTTAAGTTTATTTCTTACGCCGTGTGGTGGATTCGTCAGTCTATTTTACAAGCTATCGCTGAACAATCACGTATCGTACGTTTACCCTTGAACCAAGTAGGGTCACTAAGCAAAATCAGCAAAGCATTTTCAAAATTAGAACAAGAATACGAACGTGAGCCTTCTCCAGAAGAGTTAGCAGATATTTTAGAAACAACAGTAGATAAAGTATCTGATACATTGAGTAACTCAGGTAGACATGTTTCAATGGATGCTCCATTTGTACAAGGTGAAGAGAATACATTATTAGATGTATTGGAAAATTCAGATCCTGATACAGATAGTTCATTGATCGATGAATCATTATCTGAGGAGATCAAAAGATCATTATCTACGTTGACTGAACGTGAACGTGAGATTATAGTTCTTTTCTTCGGCTTAGGATCAAACCACCCCTTATCACTAGAAGAGATCGGTGAAAAATTCAATTTGACAAGAGAACGTGTACGTCAAATTAAAGATAAAGCGTTACAACGCTTACGTCACACATCTCGCAGCAAAATCTTAAAATCATATTTGGGATAATATATCCTTTATACATTTGGCAAAGCGCATGATAAACTCATGCGCTTTTTTTATTATAATTAACATATATAACCAAAGATTAATTTTAATTTTTAATTAATTATAATTTAAATCATAGTGAATATTTCTGAAAATATATTCACTTTTTTATCGAAAAACAATACTATTTAATTGTATTTCAATATATTACGTAGAACTTCATCTACAAGCTAAAACTCTACCCTACTAACTACACATTAACTAAAGTGCAATCCTATATATTTGCCGCTCACTAACTATAAAGTAAATATATTTTAAATGATGAGAAAAAATTCGAACAAGCGTGTATACGTATGTCCAAAAATTAAAGTTTCTACAATTTTTTTTGAATCAAGTATTGCCGCAGGCTCAGCAGGCGAGATCAATTTTAATGGCAATGAAGATCTAAGTACTCCAATGATACAAGAGTGGAGTGATAATACAGAAAACTTAAATGATTATACGAAAGAGCAATGGTTTTAAACTTGGTAAAGATTATGAGAAATTTTATACACCTTCCAATTATCGCGTTAATTATATTTCTATTTAGCGGTTGCGACAAAAATAATGATTCATCCATAGATGAACCAACGATTTATGATGCAGATGTGTTAACATTTCAAGTAAATGGTTTCATTGATGATGTCCTACTAGCTTCAACTAAGCAAAATCATATACATATACAAGATAAGCAAGCTTTTCAGCATAAGGATTTTGCAGTAACAGTGGGCATAAGTGAATCGAAATCGGCTTCACTTATTAAAAACAAAATACAAAACAGCATCAATTCCAATGAGAAAAATGCGGTTTCCTATATGAAAAATACTTCACTTTATAGACTTGTCGTATTTGAAAAAAACACCAATAAATTAATTGCAGATAAAACCGTAAAAGCTTATACTATTGGAAGAGTTCCTGTATCTAGAGGCGTTGAATATCAATGGATAGCCTATACATACGATGATAGTGAAGAATTTGAAAGCAATCCGATAACTATAAATAGTAACGGCGTGATCACTTCGTTCAAATACCAAACAGTTCAAAACAAACCTTTCATGGTTGCTAAAGGATCGACATCAATACAACAAGACCAAAGTTCAGGTGTCAAGAAACAACACGTGAGCATTTTGTTCAAACAAAAGACTGCTCGAGTTAGGGTCACTGTAGATCTTTCAAATATCAAAAACAACGTCTACATAAAAAGCGGAACAATAACTTCGACGAATGCGAAAATGTATCATGGAGAATATGACTTCTTGTCTGGTGAAGATGGCGCCTATATAAAGCATACGGCATATACAAGTAATTTTATTCTTAATATACCGGAGAATACTAAAGCAAATAAAGCGAATAGTAATTACCAATACACATCCAAATTAGATGCAATCGGTGAATTTCCATTAAAATTAAACACAAGTTGGGGTTATACAAGCCAATCCGGACTCGAACCAACAGGAGCAAGTATATCAGGTAACGATGAAAGAAACATATTTCAGTTCAATCTGCAAACAGGATTTGTATTTGCTAAGAGCTACGATATCATTATGAAAGTTTCATTGGCTAATTATGTAAAATTTGATGAATTATACTGGGCCAGATTCAATTTATTCTATTCACCTTCAGATGGAACATATGACCTTCGAGATAACCACCTTTTCCCAGTAGGTTCGTTTGAATTAAGAGATACGTCAACCACGAATGCCACATCAACAAACAATAGAGGTAATTACGGCGTTGTGGGTTCAGCTGTATTCAAAGCAACTTCAAATAGGGTAGATTATTTTAGGCCAGGCTATCTAAACATACATAGTGACAACTCCATCAGCTCGAGTAAAGATCCTTGTAAATTAGTTGGCGACAAATTATGGAGATTACCTACTAAAGCAGAATACCAAAAATTAATAGACCTTTCTACTAATTACAGAAATGGATTGTTTGAATTCGTTTTAATAAATAGTAAAAACGAAAATTACATTTCAAATGATAGAGTCAATTTTTATCGATATGGCAAACTTAACTTAAAAGACAATACATGGACGCCTCAGAGCGTTGGATACAATTACTCTTACCTACTTAGTAGTCAGGTCGAAGGTGGGGAGGGAAATTATCTATACAAAACCACAACAGGCTTCGGTGTATTTAGAACTGGTTTACTTGAAGGTAACGCATTTTACGCATTTAAAGATAACATTGCTGCAGATGAACCTTCAGCATATTCAATACGATGTGTAAGAGACGTCCCTTACGGAATTCCTTGGATTGATATAGATCCTTTTGATTAATAACAAAAAGAGGAGCAGTAATAGGTATTACTGCTCCTCTTTGTGTTATTAATTCTAGCAAATTAATAATTATTGACCATAACTAACCCGAACAGTTATATTAGCAGTCTTTGCTCGAGAAGAAGTGTTAAATACGCCACCGTGCGAAAACTCTTCATTATCATTCTGACCAGTTATTTGGAATACACCAAGATCAGCCTTCAACAGTTTTCCTAATGTACTTCCTGATTCTTCGGCTATATGATGAGCTCTTGCTTTAGCATTCTTTGAAGCTTCAGCTATTAAGGCTAATTTCAAATCTTCTAGTTTTGAGTAATAGTAATTAGGTGCATTAGATTCTAATTCTATTCCCTGAGATATTAAACTAGAAATTTCACGAGATACATTTTCCACCTTATCCAAATCTTTTGATTCAATATGTACATTTTGTCTTAAACTATATCCAGCAAATGTATTGTATGAATTTCCACGTTCATCTGTATGGTAATTGAAGTCACGAACAATACTGACCGCATCAAAAACAATTTCATTCTTATCAATACCTTTATCTTGAAGGAATTTACTAATCAATAATCGATCTTTATTAAGCAATTCGGAAGCTTCTTCTAATTGAAAAGATTTACGGCTGTAGCCTGCTGACCACTTTACCAGATCAGATTCAAAATCCTTTTTAGCATTTCCAGTTACATTTATAGTTTGTTGAGCTTTATACTTATAAGTATACGAGTTTGATAACATATAGGCGAACAATAAAGTTGTTATTCCAGCAATCAAACTGATGATTATTCCTGTATATTTCATATGAATTATAATTTTAGTTATTTTAGATGAAGTGTATAGCTTACTAACCAATCAAATATATGGCCAAATAGCTAATTCTCAATTAATATTGAACTAAACAACTATATAATTTCCAAATTCATGAATAAAACTACATTATTCCTATGTCTATTAGGATTAGGTACATCATCAGCTTTTGCTCAACAAAAACCTCCATTGGATCTCACTGTATTTGACGGCTGGAAAAACATTAGTGCTAATGCCATATCCCCTTCTGGAAAATA
>JAZQRD010000088.1:0-17548 GCA_045629405.1 Sphingobacterium sp.
AATTCTATATATCGTTGTACAATAAATAAATAGTGCAAGAGATTTTGTTATATTCGATCTTTGGCCCCGTAGTTCAACGGATAGAATAGATGTTTCCTAAACATTTGATAGCAGTTCGATTCTGCTCGGGGCTACAACCTAAAACAAAAATGCCGAAATCTACTGACTTCGGCATTTTCTATTATTAGTTAGCTCTTACGCACCTAATTGGTGTAGCTGCTTGAAAATAATTTGATTGATTGTATAAGAAATCATCTATTTGCCAACTTTGAGCATATAAAGAAAGATTTAACCCTCTATAGTTTGAATTATTTGTTACTTTTTCTGACGATTGATACCATCCTGTTGAATATGATTCAGATTTGTTGATCGTAGGAGGGTTGGATTGATACGTGCCTCCATAAGGTAAAAATACTGTCTTAGCTGTTACTTCTTTTTCCGAGACAACACCAAAATATATTCCTGTAACATTATCATTGCCGATTTTCTTTTTTTGAATCACTAAAACTCTATTTGCTTTAGGGTTACCAGGATCTTTACCGATTATTGATGCATAGTCATTTATAGATGGTGTTCTCCATTTTGTACCGTCGCCATTATTTACTTTAGTACATGGATCACGATTGATATCATAACCATTTTTCAACTCATTATCGATCTGCCAATTTTCCATTTTTTGTTTTTCTCCTCTTGGAGTTAGCCAATTCCATATCCAATAGTTGCCAATAGTATATTGGTCTTTGGCGAATTTGTATTGACCATTCTCGTATATCAAATTTCCAGGCGCCCATTTTACATCTGATCCTACCACTACCAAGCCTAAATCTAATTCATTCTTGGCTTTAGTAATTGTAAATGTTGCGGTGTATTGTACACCAGTTCTTAAAATAATATTCGGTATCGTTATCTTCTCTTTTATTCCTGTGCCAGCTATTTTGACGTTTCTGAATGTCAGTGTATGACTATCTCCATCTTTTACGATTAAGAGTTTCTTTGGAGAGTAAACTTCCGTTGTATTTAAATTTTCAAATGTCGGAAGATACATCACATGCGGTTCGCCCAATAATAAGATACTTGTCTCATTAGGTATTACCAAAGCCGATTTGTACACTTTGTCTATCTCTGCAGATGTTATATTCTCAATGATTCCAGCTGTAGATTTCATGACGATAGACAGTTTTGTGAAGTTTTGTCTTAGGATGACGTTTATATTATTCTCGCCAGTGACAAGTTTTGTGCTATTCGCTATGAAATAAGTGAAGTCTGTAGATTCGTCTATATCCTCGTTGATCTCTATGATAAAGTTGTCTAACGTGTATTCAGAATGCGCCCAATCAGGCAAATCTTTGGTAAGAAATGTATAAATCAAAAATTTGTAATTAATTCCTGCAGGTAAAGTTATAGAAGGAGATGTTGTACCTCCAATTACCTCATCAGTGTGGTTTACATAGTTACCAGACTCATCATATACAACTATTCTGTATCGCGTATCTACAGGAACAGGTTCTATGATATTGTTCGATGTTGTAGATGCTATCAAATTTGAAGTGTTTGATGGGGTAATATCTACGTGTAAATATTGGCCATTGCCGATTGCAGTTTTGAAATGTTGTGATTTCGATATTGTATTAGCTACTTTTTGATTTGGATCAGTATTAGATTGCTTAGTTGATCCGACACCTTTTATGTTGAATATAACCTTTGTCTGGTCCGAATTTATTAAATCATTCTTCGAACAAGATGAAATAACGAAGCTGATTAATAATACGATAGCTGTATAATATTTTATCTTAAGCATAGTCAATCTGTATAAAATGATTTAGTTTATTGTTCGTCCCATATCAATGTCTCTTCAAAGCTTTCAGCTCTGAATTCCATATTCAGTTCAAATTTTTGAGAATTGGGAAGGGATGCATTATCACCGTCTGAACCGCTAGCAATTGAAAACTCGTGATGTACAAGAATACACTCCATTCTCGGGGCAATGTATTTTTTTAAATGTTTCCTCGTCATATCTCAAATAATAAAAAACCTATAATAGCAGGAAATATTCCTCTTGCATGGAATAATTCCAAGTCAAATACTATGATGATTTTTTTTGCGGAAATATTATTATTTCTAATTGGAATAATATTTCATTAATAGTTGTGTGAATTGCTCGAAAGCGGATGCGAAAATATGCTAATACCCAACAAAAAAAAATTATTTGGCAGAAAAAAATAAGTATTTTCTTTACGACGTTGATAGTCAGTAGAATAAAATATGCGTAGTGTCATATTTTAATATAATTGTAATGACAATTAATAGTTTTGAGCTGATTCTGCTTAGAGAGTGAAAGCTAGAATTATGTGCAATCCTTTTGGAGGATAAGTAATATATAAGCGGTCTACTTTGGGACAAAGACCGCTTGAATATTTAGTTATTTTTTTGGATTTTTATCTTTTACGCAACGAATTTGCGTAGCTGTAAGTACGTAATTGGAATCTTTGAAATAATCTTTTGCTTGCCAATCTTTAACGCCTATGTTTATCTGTAGACCTAGATAGTTCTGATTCTTCAATTCAGCAGATTGGTACCAGTTTCCATACCCCATGCTCCAATGATCTTTGCCGGGAGGTTTTTCTCCATCAAATATACCTGCTCTTGGTAGAAATAAATGATTACGGAAATTTGTGTCATCTACTTGTCTTGTGCCATAATATACTCCTGATACGCCATTATATGTGTCTTCTGTTACGTTTAGTACGTTTGGTTCTAATGGTACTTCTTTAATAATAGCTTTGTAATCAGCTAATGTTGGAGTTCTCCAGCTAACTCCATCTTTCGAGATCACTTTTGTGCACGGATCACGTTCCAATTTGTATCCTGTTGTTATAATTTCAGCAATTTGATGCCCTTCTAAAGTTTTAGATTTGCCATTTTCTACAATTGTTTGTGGTAAACCTTTTGGAGTTAACCAATTCCAAATCCAATAATCACCAATTACATTTTGATCGCTAGCAAATCCATAGATTCCATTATTATATACTAGATTACCCGGTGCCCATATTAGATCTGAGCTTTCGATCTCTATGCCAGGTGTAGGTCCATTGGTGATGGTAAATGATGCAGTATATCGTACGCCATTGTATAATTCTAAGTTATTGGCAGAAATATCTCTTATTGTATGGCCATAAATATTTATGTTTTTAAATGTAATAGTGTGTTTATCACCATCTTCTAATATAAGTGCTTGCTTAGTGTTTTGGATTTGGCTAGTGCCAAAACTTGTGAAATTTGGTAATTTGTAATCAATTTTATCTGAAATAGGAACAATGTAATTTTCATCAGAGGCTACTTTTATTTTGGCCTCTTCGTATACATTATCAATAATGATTTCTTGTACGCCTGTGATATTTCCCACTTGTGAATTTAAATTGACGATGAGTTCTGCGTAGTTCGGCTTTAATGTTATAGGCACCTGGCTAGTTGGACTTACAATTCTAGCATTTTGGTTAACAGATGAAGTTAGCGTAGAGGTGATTGCCTCGTTTTTATTGATTTCAAATATTAATTCACTTAGATTATCATCAGAATAAGTCCACTCTGGTAGCGGATCCTTTGATAAATATGAATAAAATAGGAATTGATAAGTCTGATTAATAGGTAACATTAATTCGGGAGGAAGCGATGATCCAGCCTTTTCATCTGTATGTGCAATATAATTACCTTCAGCGTCGTATACCACGATTCTATAGTACGTATCTTTTTCAAGATCTTCTCGTATGCTAGTACTGTTGTCCGCGCGAAGTGCATTGCCATTGTTGGCAGTGATATCTACATGCAAATATTTTCCATCACCAATTGCTTTTGAGAATCGTTGTGTCTTGCCAATTGCGGTGGCAATTTTATCTTTTGGACTACTACTGCCAGTATTACTGTTTTTGGATACAACCCCTTGCATGACGAATTTAACACGGCTGATTCCGTTGGCTTCCACATTATCCTTCGAACAAGAAAATAATGTCAATGACATTATTAATGTAAAGATGGTTGATAGTTTATTAACTAATTTCATTTCTTATTTTAATCTATGAAGTACTGTATGAATTAATTCCATTGAATATCTCCTGTTAGTTCCTGCGTTGTGAATTCTGTTTGAATTTCTATTGGATCTTCAAACGGATTTGATTCAGGGGTTGTAGACCCTACAGCAAGACAAAAATCATGTTCAATAATTGTTACCGAAAAAGTAGGTGGTAAATAGGTTTTTTTAAATTCTCTTTTCATGCAATTTAAATTCTCTAAAATTTATTTTATAATTTAATCAGTGTGATTTTGATTAATAATTTCCTTAAGATGAAATTTATCATTATTTATGTTGCTTTCGTTAACAAATGTTTTTAAAATCAAATAAAAACTTCTTTTAAAGAAAAACGAATAAACTTTGGCGAAAATAAATTATAAATAATAGAGTTGCAAGGAATCGCATGTTTTTTATTGTAAAAAAACATATTTATCTTATTTGCAATAAAATAAAATTCAAATTTATGCGTTACTTTTAATTTTTATTATATTTAATTTGTAATATTTGCGTTTTTTCGCTGTTTTGAAATATTTTATCATCTTAACTAAGATGAATATAAATATCGCTTACTGTAATTTTTAAACTTGTTTTTGAATTCAGCTTTCAAATAGGTAAGATCTTTTAGAAATATTTCTACATCAGAAAATGTATAGATTATAAAACTTAGTCTATGCGAATAATGTTATGAGGTAATGACGTATTAGAATTACATATTATATGAATAATTACTTCCTTAGCATATCAGTTTTTTTATTCAACGTCTTAGTCCTTAGTTCAACGTATGGACAGACGAATGTTTTGCCAAAAACATGGGCTATAGGCTTATCTTCAGGCTATCAGCATCAGCAGGTGTCAATGGCCAAATTGGGGTTATGGGCTTTGAAAGATTTATCCTATGCAGAATACTTGCGTTTTGATGGAGGAGTAAATTTTGCATTCTTTCAGAATGAAACGCATTATATCCCAGAGCTAGGGGTTGCTTATTATATAAGTGCTAAGGGCATATGGCCTTCTGTTAAAGCCGAATTAACTCCTTATACGGTTACGCCTAAAGTGGCTGTTGGTGTATTTAATTTTTTAGAATTCGGTGTAGGATATGGTTTAAAGATTCAAGATAAAAAGGGTCTCCCTTCAATAGACGGATTAAATATATCGATAGGATTGAGTATCCCATTCAATTATTATATCAAATAAATATTTTGGAGATGCTTATATTTGCGCATAGATTTTAAACCGAATGTCATCATTGCAGCACCTACACCAGCCCACAAATCGTTGTATAGCGTATCAAGATCAGCATTATTTATTTTTTGGAGGCACAGCTTATTTAGGCTTACTGGCAAATCAAGAATATACTCAACTTTTTAAGGAGGGAATTGACAAATACGGGATCAATAATGGTACTTCTCGATCTAATAATGTCCAACTCGGTATATATGAGGATGCTGAGAAATATTTGGCTAAACGATTTGTTTTTGAGGACGCTGCAATTTTTTCTAGTGGATATTTGGCTGCTCAAACTACTGTTCGTACATTAACAGTGGGCAAGCGTGTTTTTTATGCACCCGATTGCCATCAAGCTCTTTGGTTAGAAAATCAGCCAGCAGTTAATGGTTCATTTGACCTATGGTCATCGCTAATCGTAGGGGAAATAAATGCTGCACCAGAAAATGATCTCGTTATTATCGCGAATGCATTAGATAATCTTAGTCCTGCTTATTATGATTTCTCGTTTGTAACTCAAATTGATAATTCTAAGCATATTACGTTGATATTGGATGATTCGCATGGTATTGGTGTCGTGCGCTTCAATGGTATTTCTGTTGACATATCGTCCCTAAATCATCATGCTAATATTGAGGTGGTCGTGTTAGCGTCTTTAGCTAAAGGTCTTGGGACTGACGCAGGAGTTGTGTTGGGTAGTTTGGAGTGTGTAATGAAAATTAAATCTAGCCCAATATTTCGAGGAGCATCTCCTTGTAGTCCAGCGTCTTTGTACGCTATGTTAAAAGGTGAAGATATTTATGCGCAAGAGTATGATAAGCTACAGAATAATTTGATTAAATTTGGAAAACTTGTGAAGGACTTGGAGATGTTTTCATCTATTCCAAAGTTTCCAGTGTTTACGAGTAGAGATGTGCGTTTGTTTGATATTTTATATTCCAAAAGGCTTCTGATATCAAGTTTTCCGTATCCACTACCAATGAGTCCGCTGCTAAATAGAGTCGTCATTTCTTCTCTTCATAAAGAGGATGATTTGATTTATTTAGCGGATGTTTGTGCTATAAATAAAAGTTAAAACTTTGAAAGTCAATTAAATATTCTTAATTTCGCAAACTCATTTGAGTACGTTAGCTGCTTAAAAAGAAGGTAATCGTTTGAAAATGAAAAAAATATGTTTTGATTTTGATTGAAAAATATTTTTAAACCTCATTTAAAAACGATAATTTTGCAACCCCAAATAGGGGGTTGAGCGAAAATAAATAATTACAGAATATAGATATGACTAAAGCAGAAATTATTGCGGAGATCTCTAACAAGACTGGTTTAGAGAAGGTTGACGTACAAGAAACGGTTGAAGCATTCTTCAAAGTTGTAAAAAATGCAATGATCGAGGGTGAGAACGTATACGTTAGAGGTTTTGGAAGCTTCGTAGTGAAAAAGAGAGCAGAGAAAACTGCACGTAATATCTCAAAAAACACAGCTATTATCATACCTGAGCACTTCGTGCCTAGCTTTAAACCTGCAAAAGTTTTTGTAGAAAAAGTGAAAAATGGTAATAAAGCAAAAAATTAATTTAATTTCGCATTATGCTTAATACCAAACAAATCATTGTAAGTGTGTCTGTCATCGCGTTGATGGGAGCATTGCTAGTACAACCAATCAAAGGTTTGGTAGACAAAAATGAAGGTTCATCTACGACAAATACAGAGGCCGATGCATCGTCAATGTATACTTTGAAGTCTGTTTCTGAACTTTCAAAACAAAGTATTAATTCATCATTAGCGCAAGAGATTACGGCAATCGAGGCGGAAGTTGAGAAAGCTGAAGGTGACGAGAAGGTGAATTTATTACAAGATTTGGCTAATAAATGGGATGATGTAGCAAAACCGATTCCACAAGGATTCATTTATCAAGAGATGGCAAAAGTGTCTCCAAAAATTGAATACTTGTTAAAATCTGGTGATGCCTTTCGTGCTGGTTATACCAATCTTCAAGATACTGCTATGGCAACAGTATTAAATAAGCTTGCTATAGATGTGTATCAACAAGCTGTCGATATCGATGGCAACAATTTGGCGGCTAAGACTGGTCTTGGTGCTGCATTGGTCTCGGGTTCTTCCAACCCTATGGCTGGTATTGCATTACTAAGAGAAGTCGTACAAGTGGAGCCAAAAAATCTTGAAGCGAATAAGACATTGGGATTATTCTCTATGCAATCGCAGCAGTTCGATAAAGCGGTTGATCGTTTCAAAACTGTAATCGAAGTAAAAGCAGATGCTGAATCATATTTTTATTTAGCGACTGCCTACGAAAAAATAGGTCTGAAAAATGAAGCTATCTCTGCTTATCAAAAAAGTAAGGAATTAGCGGCAGACCCGACCTTATCTCAATATATTGATCGTCAGATAGAAGAATTGAGTAAATAATAATTAACAAGATTTATTAACATTATTTAAAAAATTAAGCTATGCCAAGCGGAAAAAAAAGAAAAAGACACAAAATGGCTACTCACAAACGTAAAAAACGTTTAAGAAAAAATAGACACAAGAAAAAATAGTCTTGTTAAGTAGTCTACGGAGGTTTTCCTTTCAAAGACATTATACAATCTGTGGTATAACCTCTGGTTTTATCATAGATTGTATTTTTTCATTAAACAAGTTTTATGTTTCATAGGGAGTCAACTATTGACGCGCGAGGTGTCAATATCCCCAAATTTTAGTAGCTGTTGGTAAAGGAATTAATTATCGATTCAACTCCAGAAAATGGAGTAACTATTGCTTTACTACAGGACAAGCAACTTGTCGAGCTCAATAAAGAACAAGCAGGTAGTCATTTCTCGGTAGGCGATATATATCTCGGCCGAATCAAGAAAATTATGCCTGGTCTAAATGCTGCATTCGTGGATGTAGGATATGACAAAGATGCATTCTTGCATTACTTGGATCTAGGGCCACAAGTAGAGTCCTTACTCAAGCTGACGCGAGTAGTAAAGAACGGCTCTTATCAAGAGAGTCTTCTCAATAGTTTGAAACTTGAAAAGGATATCGATAAAGCTGGAAAGATTTCGGATGTATTAAGCCGCAATGTATTATTACCAGTACAGATCGCCAAAGAACCAATTTCTACAAAAGGTCCACGATTAAGCTCGGATTTATCTATCGCTGGTCGCTTTGTAGTATTAGTACCTTTTTCAAGTTCTGTTTCCATTTCCAAAAAAATCAAAGCTAGTGCAGAACGTTCTCGTCTGAAAAAGATTGTAGAAAGTATCAAGCCGGCCAACTTTGGTGTCATCATTCGTACAGTGTCTGAAGGCAAAGGAGTAGAAGAACTTCAAAAAGATCTTCTTGATTTGATATCGAAATGGGAGCTATTTACCAAACGCCTTAAAAATGCAGAACCTCCTCAGAAAGTATTGGGAGAGATGGATAGAGCATCTACCATCCTTCGTGATATATTGACTGACGAGTTTTCACATATACATGTAAATGATCCAGGTATCTATGAAGAAGTAAAATCATATGTACAGGACATTTCGCCAGATTTGCAAAATATAGTCAAATTGTATAAACACAAAGAGCCTATTTTTGATCATTTTGGTGTTGAAAAACAGATTAAGGCGTCTTTCGGCAAGACGGTTAACTTACAAGGTGGCGCATATTTAGTAATAGAACATACTGAAGCATTGCATGTCGTCGATGTAAATAGTGGTAACCGTATCGCTAGTAAAGAAAACCAAGAAGATAATGCACTCTTAGTAAACAAAGAGGCTGCTCGTGAGATCGCTAGACAATTGAGATTGCGTGATATGGGTGGTATTGTGGTTGTCGATTTCATTGATATGCACAAACCTCAGAATAGAAAAGAGCTGTATACATTTCTTAAAGAGTGTATGGCTGATGACCGAGCTCGTCATACTATATTACCACCAAGTAAGTTTGGCTTGGTTCAAATCACACGCCAGCGTGTGCGTCCAGAAATGAGCGTGGTGACTAATGAAAAATGTCCTGCTTGTGATGGTACGGGAGAAATTAGATCAAGTGTAGTATTGCTTGATGATATCGAAAACAACTTGAGTTTCATCCTCGAAGAACAAAACGAGAAAGGAATAACACTTTGTGTACATCCATATGTAGAAGCTTTTATTAAGGCTGGTTTTATATCTCGAAGAGTCAAGTGGTTTATGAAATACGGTAAATGGATTAAAGTAAAATCTATTGCGTCGTATTACCTTACAGAGTTTCACTTCTTCAATGCGAAGGATGAGGAAATCAAATTATAAAGAGCTTACAAAAAAAGCTCCTCTATTGAGGAGCTTTTTTTGTTTTATACTAGTATGTATGAAATCTAGTATTTAATCAAGATTAATACTTAATTCCTTTTCTTTATTGATCAGCGTTGCTACACTAGTGTCATTTAGTATCTGCAACATCGCATTTCGGACATCAACAAAAGTATCACGAATACCACACGCATGCTCTTCCATACACTCTTCACATGAGCGATAAAAGTTCAAACTTACGCATGGCAATAGCGCTATTGGTCCATCTATTAGACGCATTACTTGCGACAGATAAATATCTTCCGGGGCTTTATTTAAGCTGTAACCACCGCCTGCACCTTTTTTAGAATACAATATACCTGCATTTCTCATTTCTAACAAAATCTGCTCTAAGAACTTCTTTGGTATACGTTCTTCCTCAGCGATTTTGACAATCTGCATAGGATCTTTACCGTAATTTCGTCCAAGCACCATGAGTGCTTTGATAGCATATTTTGTTTTCTTAGAAATCATATGAAATTTGTTGAAAGTCAAATTTACAAAATTAAATTGAATGTCAATCGTTAGCGCAAAATGTCAAGCAATGACTTTCTCTTAGGTGTTTAGGTTTGGTTAAATCTTAGACTATTAAACTCATAATAGTCTAAGACCTATTTGGTATACTATTGCTACGCAATACGAATTTTATTACTTAAGGTGAGATTGTAAATATTTACCCGTGTAGCTTGTGTCTACTTTTACGATATCTTCTGGCGTGCCTGTAAAAACAACTTCACCACCCTTATTTCCGCCTTCTGGACCGATATCGATAATCCAATCTGCTGATTTGATCATATCCATATTATGTTCTATTACCAATATCGTATTACCCATATTGATTAAAGCCTCAAACGATTTTAATAATTTTTGTATATCGTGAAAGTGTAAACCTGTAGTTGGTTCATCGAATATGAATAACGTTTTTTTATTGTTATTACCTTTGATTAAGAAAGAAGCTAATTTGATACGCTGCGCCTCACCGCCTGATAATGTACTTGATGACTGTCCAAGTTTTACATAGCCTAATCCAACATCCTGCAGAGGTTGCAGTTTTGCCATTACTTTAGGTTGATCTTGGAAGAAGATTAAGGCTTCATCAATACTTAGTTCAAGTACATCAGCAACAGACTTTTCTTTGTAATGTACATCGAGTACATGCTGTTTGAATCGTTTTCCATTACAGCCCTCACAAGGCAATACAATGTCTGCCATGAACTGCATTTCGATCTTAACTTCACCATCACCTTGACAGATGTCACAGCGACCGCCTTCTACATTGAACGAGAATGCTGCAGGTTTTAAGCCATTCGCTTTAGCTGCAGCCTGATTAGCATATAGGGCACGAATTTCATCCCAAGCTTTCACATAAGTCACAGGATTTGAGCGGGAAGATCGACCTATTGGGTTTTGATCTACCATTTCAACCTGCTCGATTTGTTCGACATCGCCTTCTATGTTATCAAATATACCTGTCTGTTCACCTGAATAATTACCAATTGCTTTTTGAAGCGCAGGGTAGAGTACTCGTTTTACCAAAGATGTCTTACCTGAACCGGATACACCAGTCACCACAGTGAAAATATTCAATGGGAAATCAACACTGATATTCTTTAAATTATTCTCGCGAGCACCTTGAATTTTAATAGCATCAGTCCACTTTCTTCTTTGTGTAGGAATTGGAATTTCTGCTTCGCCGCTTAGATATTTACCAGTTAGTGAATTTTTGTCTTTTAAAATAGCAGGATATGAGCCTGAAAAGATAAGTTCACCTCCGTGTAGACCTGCCTCTGGACCGATATCTATTAGATGATCAGCAGCTTCCATCATTTCTTGTTCGTGCTCTACTACGATCACGGTATTACCTACGTCACGTAAAGATTTTAGGACACCTATCAAACGTTGGGTGTCACGTGGGTGCAAGCCAATGCTTGGTTCATCTAATACGTAGATAGATCCAACCAACGAACTTCCTAACGAAGTAGCTAAATTGATACGTTGGGATTCACCACCCGACAACGTATTACTCAATCTATTCAAAGTAAGGTAGCTTAGACCTACATCACATAGAAATTGTATCCTATTTACAATTTCTAATAACAGACGCTTGGCAATGATAGCTTCATTGGCCGTTAATTTTATATCTTGAAAGAAGAGAAGTAGTTGATCAATAGGCATCAGTACTAGATCTAAGATGGATTTATCATTGATCTTAACATATGCTGCATCCTGACGTAGACGTGTGCCTTTACAATCTGGGCAATTTGTCTTTCCACGATAGCGTGATAGCATGACGCGATACTGAATCTTATAAGTCTGCTCTTCTAACTCCTTGAAAAATTCGTCTAGACCTCGGAAATATTTATTTCCTGTCCATAATAATTGCTGTTGATCTTCTGTCAGATCGGCGTAAGCACGATGTATCGGGAAATCAAATTTAATAGCTGACTTTACTAAAACATCTAGCCACTGGCCCATTTTTTCTCCACGCCATGGCGCGACAGCCCCATCGTATATGGACTTGCTTTTATCAGGGACTACTAAATCGGGATCTATTCCGATTACTTTACCATACCCCTCACACTTGCGGCACGCACCATAGGGATTATTAAAGCTGAAAAAATTAGGTGTTGGTTCTTCGAAGACTATACCATCTAATTCAAATTTTTCGGAGAATGTAAGTTTTTCTCCATCGATTTCGACGATACACTCACCTTTACCTTCAAAATATGCGGTTTGTAAAGAATCTGCCGTACGTGATAGTGTTTCTTCTTCTTTATCAAGACGAATCCTATCAATGACAATATATATATCGTTTAATGTGTAGGCTTTGTTGTCAATGTCTTGATCTTCTATTATGCTTTCGATTTTTTGAACACTATCCTCGAACAATACACGCACAAATCCTTTTTGTAATAAGATAGATAGTTCTTCTTTTAACTTTCGACCACTAGAAGGTATAAGAGGTGCGTATATAGTGATGGTACTATTGACCGGATAAGTGTTCAATCGATCTATAATAGTACTAATAGAGTCTTTGGTAACTACTTGTCCAGACACTGGTGAATAGGTCTTGCCGACACGCGCAAATAGAAGTTTCAGGTAATCATAGATCTCAGTCGATGTTCCGACAGTAGATCGAGGATTACTAGTGATTACTTTTTGTTCGATAGCAATTGCTGGGGCAATCCCTTTGATATAATCGACCTCAGGCTTGTTCATGCGTCCCATAAATTGGCGCGCGTAAGAACTTAGCGATTCGACATAGCGACGCTGACCTTCTGCATATAATGTATCAAATGCAAGAGATGATTTTCCAGAGCCCGACATTCCTGTTATAACGACAAGTTTGTTTTTGGGAATATTTACATCTATATTCTTCAGGTTGTTTACACGTGCTCCTTTGATCTGAATATATGTCTTGGGATTGATATCCTTGTTTTTTTGCATAACAAACAAAATTAAGCAATTATTACGTGATACTTTTTGTTTGGGTACAAAATTTACAAATACGTGTAAGTAAGTGTTTTTCTATCAGTTATTATGCATTAGTTGAGTGCATTTATACTTATTTCATAATCAAAGTATAGCTCCAGAAATAAGTAAAATTACTAGAGAGATAGGTGATTAATACGTGAATGTATTAATCTTATTTTATATGTATAACACAATTATTTATTCCTCTTCATCTGCTGATATACTGGTCTCATCAGCCTCCAGTGCATTTAATAACTTCTGAACTTCTTCTTCGGATGAAGATAGTTTTGCTTTACAAATCGTTATTAATTCTGAAGCTCGTTTTATTTTAGTTGCTAAGTCGTCTACATTAATTTCTCCAGATTCGATTTCTAACACAATTTGTTGTAATTCGTTAAATGCGTCTACGTAAGTATAATTTGTGTCCATGATATTTAGTTTTTGGAATGTACAGTACTTGTGATCGTACCATCTTTTACTATCGTTTCTATAGTATCACCTTCATTGATATTATCAATACTTGTGATAGCTTTGCCATTGAATCTGGTGATGCTAAACCCGCGTTTGAGTAGCCATATCGGATCTGCCATATGGAGGATTCTACTCATATTTTGAATTTCAGTCTGTTGATTTCTTAAAAAATGCTGACTGAACAGATGCAATTTTTGCTTCAGCATTTGCAACTGATGACCCTCTGCTTTTAGCAGTTCTTTACTATTCCAATTCAGACGTTGAGCTAGACTATTCAATTGTTTATTTTCTTGCGAAAAGAGCTCTTGTGCATAGAGGGTAATTTTTTGTTGAGCTTGATCAACGGGAATAGCGAAATTATGGAATTTTTGTATTAAAAAATCTGCTAACTCACTCGGTGTAATTGCATTTTTGTAGGCTACCATTTCACTAA
This sequence comes from Sphingobacterium sp., assembly GCA_045629405.1. Lineage (GTDB taxonomy): Bacteria > Bacteroidota > Bacteroidia > Sphingobacteriales > Sphingobacteriaceae > Sphingobacterium. The sequence goes on from JAZQRD010000088.1 coordinate 13,987, forward strand.
CAGTCTCATTTGTCGAGTGGCCAATGCCAGTCAACACTGGAATTGGAAATATAGCTATAGCTTTGGATAAGCTATAATTGTTATAGCTACTAAGACCGACTTCACCACCTCCACCTCGTATGATAGCGACAGCATCATAAGCTTCTAATCTTCCAGCTATGACGGCGAGTTGTTTGATGATGGATGGAATGGATTTGTCACCCTGCAAAAGTGCTGGGTATAGAGTTGTCTCTATTTTATAACCCCAAGGATTGTGATTTATAATCTTGAAAAAGTCTGATAGTCCTTTGCTAGTTTCAACCGATATTACTGCAAGTCGCTTTGGAATCAAAGGAAAAGGTAATCTTTTGTTGGCGTCGAATAATCCTTCTTGTTGTAGTCTAAAAATACTTTCCTTCTTTTCGCGCTCAAGTTCGCCTAAAACAAATGTGGAATCAATATCTACTATGCGTAGACTAAGTCCATATAATGGGTCGTAGGAGATACCAGCTTGGAATAGAATAGTAATACCATCGCGAAGTGGCTCCCCAAGTAGTTTGATAAATTGATTGTTTATTCGTTCAAAGTCAGTCTTCCATAGGATGGATCGTATTTCAGCGACGATCTTTCCATCTTTTTTCTCGACCAGTTCGGGATAGCAGTGTCCTGAATGCTTGTAATAATTGAGCTTATTCATCTCTGCTTTTATCCAATACAAACTTTTGTAACGGTCTGAAAGTGTCTTTTGGATACTTCGCGTAACTTCCAACAGAGAAAAAATAGTTTTATTATCTACAACTTCCGGCATCTCTCAAATATAAACTAAAATCCTAAACTAATAAAAGGCCATCAGGCATATAATTGGTAATGAGGTACTACTTTACAACAGTATAATTACGATTTTGTGTGTATTATTTTTTAAATTTACTAGCAAACCAAATGACCATGAAAAGATTAACACATTTGTTTTCTTGCTTAGTAGGCTTAGGTCTTCTAATGGGAGGAAATGTAAATGCCCAATATAAACAGACTATTGAGAATAAAACTCGTCTTTTGTTTAATCATCAACAAATCATACCTTTTAAAAAACTGGATGAGCTCAAGATTGCTGTTGTCACACCTTCATCTAAAAAATACGAAGCGTTCATAGACCAAATCGCTCGTTATGCTGATATTACGATATTAGATTTTGATAAATATGATGAGCAAACCAAATATTATAACACCATAATTGTAGCGGGGACAATAGCAGATTTGAATCTTACTCAAATGGCTATGCTGAAGCAGTCCATGCAGAACCGTAAAAATGTGATTTTGTGTAAGTTTGGCGAAGAACAAATAGCTGCTCTACAATACACGAGCGCTTTTGGCGGAAAAATAACGGAATTGTTATATCCTAGTTTCAACGAACAAGCGCAACGTCATGTAGCCATGAGTGTATTTGGAGGGTTGGCTATCCATGATGGGGCTTCACCTGAAAAGACAGAGCAGACCCGTATTCAGTTTGCAACCGCAGAGAGTAGTGGTCTGAATATTGATAAAATGACGAAAAAAATTGACGCTATTGCAGCAGAGGCTATACGTGAGCAAGCTGCTCCCGGTATGATGGTCATGGCGGTCAAGAATGGTCAAGTTATTTTCGAAAAAGCATATGGCTCGCATACTTATGATCAAGGTCAACCTAATCGTGCTGATGATATTTATGACTTAGCCTCAATTAGTAAAATCGCAGGTACTACACCTGTGATGATGCATTTGCAAGAGAATAATATTATACATCTAGATAGCACCCTTAGTCGATACTTATGGCAGGTTAAAAAGACTAACAAAGCTAATATAACTTTGCGTACTGTATTATTGCATGAAGCTGGTTTCACGCCTTATATACCATTTTATCGACACTTGAAAGATGGAGATTTGGTTAATGAGCCAAAGGCTAGTCATCAAGTACGTGTAGCTGATAGGTCCTACTTACGTAATCATTATTACCGCGATGTCATGTGGCCTGAGATGTTAAACTCTCCAGTCAAACCAACTGGCGAATATGTTTATTCGGATATTAGTATGTACGTCATGAAAGAAATTGCTGAACATGAGACGAGTATTCCGATGGACGAGTATGTGCAGGAAATATTGTTCAGACCTATCGGAATGAAAACAGCTGGATATAATCCAAGAACGCGATTTGATAAGGATCGTATCGTACCTACAGAGCATGATACTTCATTCCGTAAAGAACTATTGCAAGGATACGTGCATGATCAAGGTGCAGCGATGGCTGGTGGGGCAGCTGGTCATGCTGGACTGTTTTCTACAGCAAATGATTTGGCTATATATGGGCAGATGTTACTTAATAGAGGGGAATATGGTGGTGTACGTTATTTCAAGAGTGAGACTATTGATCTTTTCACCTCTAATCAATCTAAATCCAGTCGTAGAGGATTGGGATTTGATAGATTTGATCCTAAGCCTACGGTAGAATATCCATCGCGATTGGCCAACCCATCAGTCTATGGACACACTGGCTATACAGGTACATGTATCTGGATAGACCCTAAGCATCAATTGGTTTATATATTTCTATCTAATCGTGTGCATCCACAAGTATCTACTAAACTACTTAATCTAAATATACGTTCTCGTATACAAGATGCCATTTACGAAACTATTAACGAAGCAAAATAATGAAGCAAAAATTACTTGTAGCATTGGCTACAATAGGTCTTATCCCTTTTATAGCAGATGCTCAAGATTTTAAGCAGATTCATAAAGATATCTTGGTGGTGGATGGTCACAATGACGTGATAATATCCAGTATTTTGAGGGGGAAAGATATAGGACAGCGACTTACTACTGGACATACTGATCTACCACGTTTGCAAGAAGGAGGAGTGGATGTACAATTATTCGCGGTTTACTCGAATGATTTAAGATGGAAAAGTGGTGCTTTCAAACATGCTAATGATCAGATAGATGCATTAGAAAAAGTAATAGTAGAGAATCCTTCTAAGATAGCTTTAGCAACATCTACTTCTGCTGTAGATAGTATACAAAGACTTAGCAAAATTGCTGCGGTTATAGGAATCGAAAGTGGGAATATGATTGAGTCTAGTATTACGAATTTGGAGTCTCTGTATAGTCGTGGTGCGAGATACCTCACGTTGACATGGAATTATAATCTTCCTTGGGCTACTGCTGCAGCTGTAGAAGATAGTAAGCCAAAGAAAAAACAGAAGGGACTGAGCAAGCAAGGAGTTGCTATTATAAAACGCATGAACGAACTCGGTATGATGGCCGACCTTTCTCATGGTAGCAAAAAGTTATTTTATGATGTCATCAAAGTAAGCAAAAAACCTATTTTAGTGAGTCATAGTAATGCTGCTGCACTGATGCCACATTCACGAAATCTAGACGATAGACAATTGGCTGCGCTAAAGAAAAACCGTGGTGTGATAGGGGTCAATTTTTATTCTGGATTTTTAGATCCAGGATTTCAAGATCGTGTCAAGACGCTTTATGCTGTTCATTCAGGTATCACTGATACAAAGGAGTCTGTATCTAAACAATATAGTCTATTGCCAAA